>NZ_ANAH02000006.1:300000-457853 GCF_000335475.2 Cystobacter fuscus DSM 2262
TGAGAAGGATCATCGTTGGATTATGAAAGGAGTTCTAAATCCAATGGCGTGCGCTGCGCAACTGCAATAAATACTCCCCGTGAACAGGGGGCCGTCATGAGTGGATCAGCCAGATTCCGGGAAGAAGTCTACAGGATGTACATGAGCTTCTTCGAGACCGCCGAGAAGAAGCGGCGCTGGAGCGTGCACGACGACATCCCGTGGGATCAGTTGGATCCGTCGGCCTACGACGAGGGGCGCGCGATGAACGCCGAGACGTTCTGCGGCGTCGAACTCTACCTCCCCGATTATCTCGGCCAGGGCGTCAACCTCGTGCGCGAGAACTTCGGCCGGGCGTGGTTCCAGGCGAACTGGGGCTACGAGGAATCCAAGCATGGCCTCGCGTTGCGGATGTATCTCCTCAAGAGCGGACTGCGCACCGAGGAGCAGCTGCGCGGCCTCGAGGACGCCATCGCGGCCCGGCCCTGGCGCCTTCCCTGGGACACGCCCCGCCGGATGACCTGCTACGGCGCCATCCAGGAGGCGAGCACGCTGCTCGCCTACGCACGCCAGCTCGAGGACGCGCAGGCCGGCAAGGACGAGGTGCTCGCGACCATCTATCGCCTCATCGCGCGCGACGAGGCGGCGCACCAGCAGTTCTACCGCGCCGTCCTCAAGCTCGAACTCGAGGAGCACCGCCACGAGACGCTGGAGGATCTCGCCCTGGTGTCCGTCGGCTTCCGCATGCCGGCGATCGATCTCCTCCCCGACTCGGAGCGGCGTGTCGAGACGCTGCGCATGCACAACAGCTTCAATCGCTGGGGCTTCTTCCTGAAGGTCTGGATGCCGCTCCTCAAACTCCTGGGCGTGTCGCGCCAGGAGTTCGCGGAGTATCAACGGCGAGCCATCGATCAGACGCGCGACGAGGCTAGCTGAACTTCCCCGGCAGGTCGGCCATCAGATCCGCCGCCGGGAGCAGCACCTCCGGAATCCCGAAGGAATCCACCAACAGATCGAGCTTCGGTGCCAGTCGCTGCGAGTACTCGAGCACCGTGCGCTCGACGAAGAGAGCGGAGAGCTCGAGCGAGCCGTCGGAGACATCCCGGTACCAGCCGAGGTTCGCCGACAACGTTGACCACCCGTACAGCTCGCACAGCTCCGTCAGGATGTCCTTCGCCGGGCCCGGCGCGCAGGCGCCAATGACGCGCAGGAACTGCTTGTGCGTCTCGCGAATCGCGTACGCGCGGCCGAGTTCGATCGCGAATGTCAGGATCTCGTTCCAGGCGTCGCCGCGATTCATTCCCTCGCCCATGTGCTTCATGAACTCGCCGCGCGTGTAGTCGAGCAGCTGGGAGAACCGCGCCGCGAACAACTCCTGATGCTTCACGCAGGTGACCGAGCAGGCGGAGGCATCGGGCTCGGCGGCCTCCTTGAACGGACCTTTGCCCCCGGCGAAGTCCTCGAGCAGGATCCGCCCCGCGTACTGGAACAGCACCACGTTGTCACCGGCCGCGTGCGCGAAGCCGTGCATGTCGAGCTGCGCCCGGGCGATCTTGTTGATGTGCCGGAACGAGTGCACACCGCAACACTCGCGCGCGTTCTGGATGACCCGTGTCGCCGTCTCGTACGAATAGGCCTTGAACGACGCACAGAGGGGTTGGAGCGGCGTGGGCAGCGGCTCGGGCATCGTGACATCCGCCTCGAGGTGGAGTCGCTCGAGCATGAACGCGATCGCATACGTCTCGGCGACGCCGGGCATCAGTCGCCGCTTGTGGCTGCTGTATTCGATGATGGGGCGTTCCGGGCCACCGCGGGGTCCGAACTGGCGCCGCTCCTTGCCATAACGCGCCGCCACGGCGAGGGCGATCTTCATGCCCGCCACCGCGAAGGGAACGAGCCGCTCGATCATCAGCGGGGAGATCTGCGCGCGGAAGAGATCACCCGGCGAATCGAACGACGTCACATACTTCCCTTCCGCCGTCACGTCCGCGAAACGGTTGAGCAGGTTCTCGCGCGGGATGCGCACCTGCTCGAACATCGCCCCGCCGATTCCGACGCCGTTCAAGCCGATCAGCCAATCGACGTCGCTGATCTTCACGCCCGGCAGCGGGCGTCCCTCTTCGTCCCGCACCGGCACCAGGAACGAGTGGATTCCCTTGCATTCCCCGTCGGGCATGTAGAGCTGCGCCATGACCGTGACGACCCGCGCGTTCCAGGCGAGCAACGCGATCGCCCACTTCGCGTCGCGCCAGCTCGGCGTGTTGATGATGAACTCGCCGCGCTCGGCATCGTACGTCGCGGTGGTGCCGAGACCCGCGAGGTTGCTGCCGTGTCCGACCTCGGTCATGCAGAAGCAACCCGGGAGCCTGAAGTCATCGGCGACGTCGACCAGGGAGCGATGCCGCTCGGTGCCGAGGAAGACCAGGCTCCCACCGAAGATGAGGAAGTGCCCGAACAACGTGGCCGCGACGCTTCCGTCGATCCAACACGAATGCTCGCAGAACTTCATGTACTCGGATGGCTTCTGGTTCAACTCGGCCAGGGACAGCAGGTCCGCCTGGAGAAGCTTGCGCACCATGAAGTGCGTCTTCTCGCGAAACCCATCGAGGCCCTCGTTCTGGAACGACAGTGACGGCTCCCAATGCTCCTCGAAATACCTGCGCAGCTTCCAGGCATACTCGGGGCGAGTGCTGTTCAGGATGCGGTAGAGTTGATCCTCGATCGAGGGCTCGGAAGCAAAAAGGGGCTGCATAGTCATTATGGGGCCTCGCTGTGTCGACTATCGAGAACACGGTAATCCGCGCCAAGAGCGGTAAGCAATCTTTGTTCATCACGGAACGTCCTTCGCGGTTGTTCCTCGCGGGTCAACCCGCTATCTTCGGGACCATCACTCACGAGGGGGGAGCATGCAGTGTGAACAGCCTCTGGCATGAGCTGGAAGTTCGGCCACGCTGGGACTCGTGAAGGAGACAACCATGGACACTCCGACGCAGAAGTCGACGAACATCCGCGAACACGACATCACCTTCAACGCGACGGACGGCTTCCCGCTCTCCGGGCGGCTCCTGGTTCCGGAGCGGCCGACCGCGGCGGTCCTCTTCTCCCCGGCGACCGGGTTGCCCAAGGAGTTCTACCTCCATTTCATGCGCCATGGCGCCGAGCGCGGCGCGGCGTGCCTCGTCTATGACTACCGCGGCGTCGCCGCCTCGGCGCCCAAGGACCTGCGCGCCTTCAAGATGGATACCCCGGATTGGGGACGGCTCGACATGACCGCCGCGCTCGATCGCTTGATCGAAGCCGCGCCGGGCGTTCCCGTGATTCACGTCGCGCACAGCGTCGGTGGGCACATCACGGGGTTCATGCCCAACCATCAGAAGATCACCCGGCAGGTCTTCATCGGCGTCGGATTCGGGACCTGGTGGAAGCACCGCTTCCCGAAGCAGCAACTGACGGATCTCTTCTTCTGGTGGATTTATGGGCCGCTTCAACTGGCGACCAAGGGCTTCATTCCCTCGGGCGGGCTCTGGGGCGGTTCGACCCTGCCCGCCGGCGCGTTCAAGACCTGGCGGCGCTGGTCGCACAAGGCGGACTACTTCCGCGGCGAGCTCGGCGAGCGATTGAAGCCACACTACTTCAATGAAATCGCGACGCCGATTCTCTCGTACGTGTTCACGGATGATCCCCTGACGACCCCCGAGACCGCTCGCGGATTCCTCGAGTTCATGCCCAAGGCGCAAAAAGACGTGCGCGTGCGTCGCCCGGCAGACCTTGGTGTCAAGGCACTGCGGCATCAGGATGTCTTTCGGCGAAGCAACTCGGCGGCGTGGCCCGAGCTGTGGCGAGCGGTGCTGGAAGGCGCTTGAGAACGACTCCACGGCGCAGGGGGACATCACCGCGACTCCCGACGTCCAAGCGGTGAGGCCCCCCTCGCGGGGATTCAGCTCGGAGGGCTCAAAGCCCCAGCCAGCACGACTCGAGGATCATCTGCCCCGGGATGCGTTTGGTCGAGCCCTTGGTCTCGACGGTCAACTCCGCGTCGGTCACCAGCGTGTGATAGATTTGCCTCGTCGTCGCTGACGGGAACGACACGAGCGGCGCGTTGCGCTTCGGGTCCGCCGTCACCGACAACTGGAGGCCGTTGTACGCGAAGCGCATCTCGCCGCCGCTATAGACTTTGTGGTGCGGCCCCTCTCCCGCCGTCGTGCGGTTCTTGAAGCCCAGGCTCCTGTCGAAGAGATTGAAGCCGCTGAACACCGGCTGCTGCTCCTCCTTCTGCACGTACAGGAACACCCCCGGCGACCCGAACACGTTCCATTCGGGATGGAGGAAATGACACCAGAACCAGCCCTTCCGGCTGAGACGTTCCGGCGCGTCATCGAAACGTCCCTGCTCGTGATAGGCGTGACCGTCAATGGCGATTCGATCCCCACCCCAGGTCAGCTCACCGCTGGCCTTGCCGCGCGGGACCTGCGAGACGTAGCTGAACGCCTCGCCGCTCAGTGCCCCGCCGAGCAGCGCGGCGCGGCCCACCCCGGGCAACGACCCCGTCGGAAACGCCGAGAACGGGCTCGACACCGCGCGGACGTCGAGTTGACCCTTCACCTCCTCCAGATCGAACACGAAGCGATACGTCACCGGGTTGGTGTCCTCGCGAACGATGGTCACGCCGGGCACCTCGAGGCGCAGCCCATCTTTCGAGACGCGCATGCGCGACGAATCCAGTGTTCTGGTCACCGACCGTGACTTGCGGTCCTTGCCGTCCACCATCGCCACGAACACCAGTGCGTCGTCGAGATTCGCATTGGCCACGTCCGGCCACCACTTCTTCGGCACGAACGCCACGAGCAGCACGCTCCCATCGCTCATCACGAGGTCCACGTACCACCATTGCATCTTCGCCTTGTTCTCGAGGAAGTTCTTCTGCTCCAACTTCCTGAGCGCCCCACCCGCTTGAATGCGCCGGTAATCAATCAGCATGTGCTCAGTCTACACCAAAACCGCCCGCAATGTTTTGTCAATCACTCCAGATTTGAGTTTCGCACTTTTGGCGGCGTGCAAGCCGATGCCTTCGCGGAGCCGGGCAGGAGGAGGTTCTGTCGACCCTGGCTAGCCCTGGCGCCCGTTGTTGCCTTCATGCATGAGGTCGGGCGCGACGAAATTCCGCTCGGCGCCAGGGACTCGAGCCGTGGCTCCCTCCTGTCCAGAAGGAACATTCGTCCGGGCGGCGGAGGGAGCACGCGCGGCCGCGGCATCGGGAATGCCGCTGAGCAGGGATTGTCCGCGCCGCAGCACGGCGTCCAGCCAGACTCCCGCCGCCTGAGAGGTCAACACCGCCACCGCGACCAGCGTGGTGTAGAAGGCGGGGCTGATGATGCCGGCATCGAACGCCACACTGGCCACCGCGATGCCCGGCCCCCCGCGCGCGTTCGTCGCCACGGCGAGGTTGAGGGCATCCGAGGGAGGGAATCCGGCGAGCCGGGCTCCCAGTCCCACCGAGGCCAGTTTGATGACGCAGGCGACGACGAGGAAGGCGCAGAGCATTCCAGGCGAGAGCGCATCGATGAGCGCCAGCTTGTAGCCGACCAGCGCGAAGTAGAGCGGGATGAAGAGCGCGTTGGAGAGCCCCGCGATGGAGTCCAGCGTCTCCGCGGTGAACGAGGAACTCCTCGAGGCAGCCAAGCCAGCGAGGAAGCCGGCGAAGACCTGGTTGATGTCGAGGAGGTCCGCCACCGCGGCATGGGCCAACAGCAGCAGGATCACCTGCGTCACGGGCGACACGCGCGCGAGCGGCTTCCAGCGCGCCGCTCGCAACCCTTGAAGAACCCGAGGCACCAGAAACAGGCCCACGGCCATGTAGATCAAGGTGGTGGTGATGTGCCGCGCGATGTCGTTCCAGGGCAGCGTGCTCGCGCGTGCCAGGGACAGG
The DNA here is from genome assembly GCF_000335475.2 of Cystobacter fuscus DSM 2262. Taxonomy (NCBI): domain Bacteria; kingdom Pseudomonadati; phylum Myxococcota; class Myxococcia; order Myxococcales; family Archangiaceae; genus Cystobacter; species Cystobacter fuscus. The sequence continues at coordinate 305,906 of NZ_ANAH02000006.1, forward strand.
GCTCCGGCCAGTCCCCCCCACAGCGCGATGTCCTCCACCACCGCCACTCCCAACACGAGCCGCGCGAAGCGCGTATGCATCACCTGGAGATCCTGGAAGATGCGCGAGATGACGGGGATGGAGGTGATGGAGACGGAAATGCCGATGATGAGCAGCAGAGCGACAGGGTGGCCCGCCGGGCCCTGGAGCGACTCCAGGGGCAGGCTCATGCCCAACGCGGTGGCGATGAGGAAGGGGAGGACTGTTCCGAACGAGGTCAGCCAGGCAATCTGCCGCCGATCATCCGGGTGGAACAGCGAGTGGATGCCCGCCCCCGAGAGGAACATCAACATCAGCAGCCCGAAGGAATAAAGAAAATCCAGGACGGGCAGGTGGTGGGTTCCAGGCCTTGGAAAGAAGTCCAGGCGCCCGAGGAGCGCGGGTCCCGCGAGCACGCCCGCCAGGATTTCTCCCACCACCCGCGGCTGCCTCAACCGGACGCAGAGGGCACCGAGCAGGTGGGCGAGGAGCAACAGGACGAAGAGGAAGAGAACCAGCGATTCTGGCTTGGGCATGACTCCTGGATCTCCCGCTCGTGATGGATGGGTCGGACTTGGGTCACAAACGCTACGTCAGGGGGCGTATGCACGCGGAGCCAAGGACCCGCACCTGACACGCCAGGCGCACGTTGGGACGTCCCTCGGATACCTCCTCGACGACAATGGCCTCCAGCCCCTCCACCGGAGACAGGTTCTCCATGCCCTGCTCGACAACGATGGCGCACGTGCCACAAGAAGCCGAGCGGCAGCTGAACATGACGCACGTCTGGTGATGCTCGCAGATGTCGATGAGCCTCTCCCCGGACTTGACCTTCAGGACCGCGTCCCCGACCTGAAGCTCGACGTCTTGTCCACCGCGCTCGGAACTCATGCTCTCCTCGCCGTGTCCTCGGGGGATGAGGAGGTGCCTCGCGCACAGGCCAGATACCGCTCGAAAGCCTCACCCTGAGGCGTCAGCGCCAACTCCATGCTCTCGGCCAGGCGGTGCAACTGCCCCGCGATCCACCGCCGCGAGCGCTCGAACTCGGCGCCCGCGGGGATCCTGATGCCCTCGGAGGCCCACAAGCCGCGCAGTTCCTCGGCACGCAGTGGGAAGTCGGCGAACTCGGGGTGCTGGAGCGCCTGCTGGAGCACGCCCAGGCCCGTCTCGAAGTTCCAGGTGGCCGCCGCATCCCCGGAGAAGCGCCTGTCAATCATCGAGTACATCGTGATGCGCATCGCCCCGGAAATGAGTTCGCGCGACCTGGGCGTGGCGCGCCGGAAGAGGCCGAGCCCCAGCTCGAGCGAGGTGGTGAGGTGCCGGGCCTCGTCCTCCGCGTGGCCCGCGACGATCTGCAGCGCCAGCGGCGAGGCGACTTTCTCCTCGAGACCGGCCGTCATGAAGCCCTCGAGCTGCTTGAGCGCCAGGTTGAGGATGTAGCGCATCAGCAGATACATGGCGCCAAAGCCGTTGTCGCACAGCTTCCCCCGGTACCGCTCGAGCATGGCCGGGACGGCCTTGAGATGGGGAAAGAAGTCGCCGCCGATGACATCTCCGCGCCCGAGCAGCGCCTGGCATACGTTGCGGAAGGTGATGATGTGATCGAACTCCTCCGCCGTCTCGTGGAAGAGGACCATGTAATTGTCCGAGTACAGCGGGAAGACCGCCGCGGACGCTTCCATGTTGTAGCGCAGCGCCACCGACTCCGAGGTGGCGATTTCCGAGTACGCCCGCGCGAAGTAGTACGCGGTCAGCACGGAGATCTGCTCGGGCCGGAGCTTGGAGAGGTGGGGACACTCGCGCAACGGCAGGAGCAGGAAGTCCGGGTTGCAGTACAGCTTGCTCTTGTCGATGCCCTCCTGCTTCATCGCCAGACCGAACCCCTTGAGTTCGATGGGCGTGCGATGGGCGTGCTCGAAAAGCTTGATCTGCCGCCTCAACAGCTTGTCTACCGGGTCGACTTGATCCACGGGGACGGATCCTTTCTTCACGAACGCGGGGGACCGCCCATGAGGCCGAGGATCTGCTCCTCCTGCCACCGGGGGCATGTCTCGAGGTAGCTCCAGACCGACTCCAACCGGCTCTGGATTTCATCTGGCAAACGCGTCCGGAGCGTCCCATTCTGCGGCATGACGAGCTGCCGCGTCCGCCCGCGCAGGACCTCCTGGCCGTCCTGCAGCTTCACGATGCGGTAGGCGAACTGGATGAAGGGGGTGCGCAGCGGTTGGCGCAGCAGGGAAATCTGGGTGACGAGTTCCTCATCCTCGTGCGCCGGCTTCTTGTACTCGATCCACAGGTCCACCATGGGGACCGCCAGATTGAACTCCAGCAGCTCCGACACGCTCAGCCGGGTACGGCGCGCCAGGTCGGCCCTCGCCGCCTCGAAGTAGGCGAGCGCGTGGCCATGCCAGAGATACCCGTACCGGTCCACCTCACCGAAGCGGACGCGGCCGGGAGTCTCGTGGTAGCCGAGCACCTGCACCGACGTGCTCATGAAGCGACCTCGTCGAAGCGAGCCCTCACCTCGGCCGGAACCGTGAGGCCGAGCTCACGGCAGCCCGGGAGGTTGAGGGTGAGCTTCTGCCCCGGGTCATTCTCGAAAGGAACCTCGCTCACGGGCTTGCCGTCGCGCAGGATGGACAGACACATCCGGCCCACCAGGCGGCCCACGGCCTCGAAGTCGCTGGAGAAGTCCGCCACGCCCGCCTGCTTGATGATGGCCGCGTTGTTGACCCAGAAGAGCGGGACGCGCCGGGCGCGGGAGTACGCGAGGAGCGCCTCCACCGCCTTGCCACTGAGCACCGTGTCGTTGAAGCCGATCAGGGCGCTGCGCTCCGCGTTCATCGTGTCCAGCCCGGCCTGCAATTCCTCGAGCGTGGCGTACGGACCCTCGTGGAAGCTCACCCCCAGCCGCTCCGCCAGGAAGGCCACGCTCCGGTAGCCGACATGGCTGGAGGGGGGAGCAATCCAGAATCCCTCCTTCTTGGCCCGGGAGAGCGCGTAGTTGCGCTTCACGTTGGGGAACGCGAACTCGGAACTCAGGTTGAGCGGGAAGTAGACCCGCTCCAGATCCGGCACCACGCCCTTGAGCAGGGAGAAGTTCTCATAGCTCCAGATGAGCGGCAGGTTGAGCCGCACCCCGGTGATGTTCGGATGGTCGAGCAGCTCCATCCCGTTGTTCTCCGGATGGGCCCCGAAATACACCACGGGGATGTCCCGATTCACCTCCGCGACGCGCACCACCGAGTCCGTGCCCGGAATGATGAGGAGGCGAACGCCCTCCTCCCGGTAGCGGGAGAGCAGTTGGATGAGCTCTTCACGAGTGGAGGGAATCCGCTGGAACTGGAGATCGAAGTCGCGCAGACCCGATTTCAACCGGGTGATGGCCGAGACGAACCCCACCACCCAGCGGTTCTGCCGACCCATGGTGGAGTAGGGAGCGCTGTCCTCCTTCTCATAGATGTACGAGCTGACGACACGGACGCGATAGGGCAAGGAACCCGCCGTCACGCGGCCCTCCGCTCTTCGATGAAGGAGATGAGCGAGCCCAGCTTGAAGGCGCTGTTGCCCTGTTTGGTGCGCTCCTGCTCCAGCCAGTTGTCGAAGCGCACGGAGTCGCCGAAGGCATCCTCGAGCCGGACTCCCACCTCGATGAGCTTGAGCGAGTCGAGCCCCAGCTCGGGCAGCGCCGTCTCCTCGGTGAGGTCCAGGTTCTTCAGTTGGGGCTCTACCTCGGAAAGGCAGCGGTGGATGAGGGTGCGGATTTCCGGACGGCTCATGGTGTCATGCACTCCGACGGGCTCGAGGTGGTGGCTGGGTTATTTGAAGAGGACAGCCTTCAGGTAGCTGGTCTGGCTGATGACGACCTGCTTGAGGGTGTCGGTCACGCTCGTCTCGCGCGCGCTCCGCCGGTCATGCAACTCGCCGCTCTCGTACAGCGCACGCGTCTTGGTGCGCTGCAGCTTGCCGCTGGACGTCTTGGGGAGCTGCCCGGGCTGGAGCACCACCACTTCGTGAAGCGCGATGCCCAGCGCGGCCTGTACCGTCCGGACGACGGCCAGGGGATCGAACGAGGCCGGGTCGGCGATCTCCACCGCCAGGACGATCCGCTCCGCTCCCTCGCCCGCGCCAGAGGCCGCGTGCGTGCCGAAGGCGATGAGGTTGCCCTTGCGCACTCCCGGCACGGTGGTGGCCACGTGCTCGATGTCCTGCGGGAAGTAGTTGCGGCCGTTGAGGATGATCATCTCCTTGAGCCGGCCGCAGACGTGGAGCTCACCGTCGAGGATGAAGCCGAGATCGCCCGTGCGCAGATACCCACCGGCGAACGCCTGGGCCGTCGCCTCCGCGTCGCCCCAATACTCCTTCATGACGCTGGGGCCGGCGATGCGGATCTCCCCGATATGCCCATGGGGAAGAGGGAACGCGCTGGTCTCGTCCGCCACGTCGAAAATGGCCAGCTCGTGGCCGGAGAAGGGCTTGCCACACGCGACGAGGTCCAACGCACGCTCCGGCTGATCGGACGGGAGGGCGATGCGCTCCTCGCTCAGGCGGGCGTGGTCCACGGGCGTCGAGAGCAGCCCCGCTCCTGGCTTTCCCAGCGCGATGGCCAGCGAGGACTCGGCCATGCCATACATGGGCATCAGCGCCTCGGCGCGGAAGCCCTGGGGTGCGAAGGCCGCGGCGAAGCGCCGCAGGACTTCCGGGCGGATGGGTTCGCCACCACACCCGGCGATGCGCCAGGCGGAGAGATCCAACCCTTGCCGTTGCGCCTCCGGGATGCGCTTGACGGCCAGGGCGAAGGCGAAGTTGGGCGCACAGGAGATGGTCGCGCGGTACTTGCTGAGAGACTCCAGCCACGTCACCGGTCGCTGCAGGAAGGTCAGCGGTGGGATGAACGCCACGGGCCGTTGGTAGAAGAGCGGGGCCAGCAAGAAGCCAATGAGCCCCATGTCATGGAACAGGGGAAGCCAGGAGACCCCCACGTCCTCGGGCGTCACCCGAAAGCCCTCCTCCATGATGCAGCGGATGTTGGCCGCCAGGTTCCGGTGGGTGACGACGACCCCCTTGGGACTGGACGTGGAGCCACTGGTGAACTGGAGGAAGGCCACGTCGTCCAGCTTCACCTGCCGGGGTTGCAGGGGTGCGGCGGCGTCCGCGAGCGACTCGGTGGAGATGATGTTGCGCACGCTCTCGCACTGGCTCTGCACCGTGCCGAGCAGGAGCTTGATCTTCGCGTTCGTCACCACCGCCGCCGCGCCGCTGCGCCTGACGATGTGCCGCACGTTCTCGAGATAGCCGTCCAACTGGCCGAGCCCGTGCATCGGGTAGATGGGCACGGGGATGATTCCCGCGCGGATGGCTCCCAGGAACGTGAGGACGAACTCGTCATTCTCCGGAAGGATGATGGCGATCCGCTCACCCTGCTTCAGGCCCATCGCCTGCAGCGCGCCGGCACGCGCCGCGGTCTGCTCGGCCAGATCTGGGAACGTGATGAGCCGGGTCTGCTCCGTGTTGCCGTTCCGGCTCACGAACGAGAAGCCAATGCGTCCATCGGCGCTCGTCAATCGCGCCACTGCCTCCGCGACAGTCACTTCCTTGGCCATCCAGAATGTCCCCGACAACGCAAATGACAGCCTGAAAATGCAACTGCATCAGAGAGGTGTGTCCGAGGCTTCGGTGCGCAAGATGCCGGGAATGAAAATTCGTCAACGAACGCAACCAACCCCATGACAACCAGGAGACAAATAGCATCAAACTCTCAGTGAAGCAACGCGTTTCCTGTCTTTCGAGTTGGAAGTCTTTTTCTGTCAACCACTGAACCAGGATGGATTCTCACCCTGCTTCGGCGCTGGCTGCTCCACCCACCGTCCAGCGGAGCAGCCACCTGGACGTGGGCCAGCATCTCCCTCCCCGCCCGAATGCAAGGGTTCCCGTTCGGGCATATACTTTCACCCCTCATGAACCCATTGAATCACCCGCCGCCATGTTCTCCCCGCGCATGGTCCTCAAGGTGCTCACCGTCCAGCCCGACAAGGCCGCCCAGACCCCGGGACCCCAACCGCTCGCGGCCTCCACCCCGCGAGCGGCCTGAGCGAACCGCCCCCCTCTACGGACTGGGAAGGATGTGGAGGAGGAAGGGACCGCACTCCGTGTCGTAACCATCGACGGTGATGAGCACGGTCTGCCCGGCCGACAAACGCACGCCCACGGACGACTGGAGCGTCTCACCCGTATCGTCGTTGCACCCGAGCGACGTGCCGGAGGCCGGGTCCGACACCTCGAGGCTCGTGTCGTAGCTGGACCCCTCCGTGGTGAAGGTGAAGACACCCGCCGAAGGGGCCGTCCAGGCGAACGTGGAGTCCGGAGCCAGGGAGTTATAGGTGCAGCTGGGAGTGACCTGGCTCTGCCCGGTACACGTGGAGCCCTGGAACACGGCGGTGCCGGTGGCGGACCCCAGGTCCCTGGGGATGCCGAGGAAGCGTGGCTCGCGGCCATGGGCCTTGTCTCCGGCCATGAAGAAGAGCCGATCCCCCAGGCGGGCGAACGAATGGGGTTCGGATGAGTCGGGGCCGGGCACGAGGTCCATCATCCGGAACGTGCCCGCCACCGTCCCATCGGTCCGCCACAGTTCCGCGCCACCGGCCATGTCCACACCGGTGAAGAGCGCCAGCCCCCGATCTTCCAACCCGAAGATGTCGACAAGGAAGTCCGCACTCCGGGGGCGCAGGCCTCCCGGCGGGCCCGGAAGCAGATCCACGAGCAGGTGCGTCCCGGCCTGCGTGCCGTCGGTCCTCCAGAGCTCCCAGCCATGGGTGTCCTCGTAGGCCACGAACACCAGTCCCGAGCCCACGGGCGTGAGCGAATGCGGCGCGGAGTTCCTGAGACCGGGATGGATGTCCGCGAGCATGTATGTCCCGGCCGCCGTGCCATCACTGCGCCACAGCTCGTAGCCGTGAACATCATCGTCCGCGGTGAAGTACAGCTCGCTCCGCGAGGGCACCGGGTGGGACATCTCCAGGGAGTAGAACCCATCCTTGACGAGCACCGTGCCGCTCTGCGTGCCGTCACTCTTCCAGAGCTGCGCCCCGCCATCTCCGTCGCGAGCGGCGAAGAACAAGGTGCCGTTCACCCCCGTGAGCATGTCGAGCGAGGCGTACCTGCCGGCGAAGGGAACCTTGACCAGGCTCGTCCCCTCCGGAGTGCCATCACTCTTCCACAATCCCGAATCGTGGAGGCTGTCATCCGCCTCGAAGTAGAGGAGGCCACCCATCACCGTGAGCCCGTCGACCTCACCCGAGGAGTCCCCCAGGCCCATGGACTTGACGGGAACGGTGCCGGCCTCGCTTCCGTCGCTGCGCCAGAGGGACCAGCCGTTGACGTCGTCATACGCACTGAAGAACAGCGTGCCATTCAGCGCGGTGAGGTCCTCGAGGGAAGAGGAGTCTGGACCCGCGCAGAGGTCCTTGACCAGGACCGTCCCGACGGCGGTGCCATCGCTCTTCCACAGCTCGAGACCATGCACCCCGTCGTCCGCCGTGAAGAAGAGCGTCCCGCCCACGCTCACCGCCGCGGGCTTGTGCAACCACGTATCCGTCTCCGGTGCCACTTCCGGCAGGGTCCTGAGATGGACCGTGCCGGCCGCCGTCCCATCGCTCTTCCAGAGCGCCTCGCCAGGGCTGCCATCCGAGGCGACGAAGAAGACCGACCCCCCCACGACCCCCAGGGGGTGGTGGTGGGACTGGGAGTTCCGGGTGCCTGCCCAGAGGCCCGCCAGCTCCCGGGTCCCCTTCACGGTCCCGTTCGTCCTCCACGTGAACTCCGGGATGTCATTCAGCGGGACTCCTGGCGCGTCCTCCGGCACGGAGAACAACAGCGCGCTGCCCACCGGGGTGAGGTCGTGCGACTTCTCGTACCAGGGGTTCGTCTCCTCGACCCACGTCTTGAGGGCAAGGGTCCCGGCGGTGGTGCCGTCGCCGCGCCACAGCCCACGCGTGCCCACGGTGGTCGAGGCCGTGAAGTAGAGGCCACCGTTCCAGGCAACAAGTTCCTGGGGGGCCGAGCCGTCAACGCCCGGGACCAGATCCTTCACCTGGCGCGTGCCCGCCGCCGTGCCATTGCTCGTCCACAACTCACGCCCGCCCAGGGCATCGGTGCCAACGAAATAAAGCGCGTTGCCGAACGCGGTGAGCGAGCCCGGCGCTTCATCGAAGCCGCGGAGCAGGACCGGCGCCGTGCCATCGCTCTTCCAGAGCGACGTGGAGTTCGCGAAGAAGAGGGTCCCGTTGACGGCTTCCAGAGCGGAGATCCTGGAAGCCTGTGTGGACACGGGGACGGTCCCCGCTGGCGTGCCGTCGCTCTTCCACAGGGTCTTGTCCACGGTGAAGAAGAGTGAGCTGCCCACCTGGGTGAAGAGGTGGCTCGGCAGATAGGAGTTGGCATTCACGGAGATCGTCTTGAGGAGCACGGCTCCCGTGGCCCCCTGCCACTTCCACAGCTCCAGGTTGTTCGCGGCATCCCGCCCGGTGAAGAACAAGGTGGTGCCCGTGGAGAGCAGCTCGAAAGAACAGGCGCAATCCTGGGAAGCCAGTTGCTTCAGGAGCACGGTGCCCGCCTCGGTGCCATCGCTCTTCCAGAGCTGCCTCGGAGAGCCCCCGTAGACGAAGAACACCGTTCCACCCACCTGTGCCATGGCAGTGATCCGCGCCAGGTCGCTGGTCTTGAGCAGGCGCTTCACCAGGACGGTTCCCGCCAGGGTGCCGTCCGTCTTCCAGAGTTCATCCGCCCCGAACTCGTCCACGCCCCCACTCTGGGCCGTGAAGAAGACCTTTCCCTGCGCGAGGGTCAGCAACCGGGGCCCCGAGCTCGCCAGTCCAGGCGAGAGATCCTTCACGAGCGAGGTGCCTGCCTCGGTCCCGTCCCCGCGCCACAGCTCCGTGCCATGCAACTCGTCGCTCGCCACGAAGAGCGCCACGCCTCCCCCCAGGGCCACGGACTCGGAGGGGCGCTGGGGAAAGCGGACCGGGCGGGTGTTGATGTCCCGCACCTGCACCGTCCCCAGGGGCAAGGCCTGGGTCACGGTGCTCGGCTCCAGCGCGCGGGCATCATCCATCCCCTGTGTCTGCATGCAGCCACCGAGCACGGTGAGCATTCCGGCGAGAAACAGCCGAATCACCTCTGTCACTCTCATTCGAGTTCCCTACCAGGGGGATGAGGACAGAGGCGGCACGAGCCTCCCCCGTGCTCGCGCCACGTGGCCCCACTCCTCCGGTTCGCGGCGCTCCCAGAGGGAGGGGAAGAGCAAGGCCCTTCCCCTTTAACACGAAGGAACCTGGCGCAGGGGTTACCGCGGCCCTACCGGTCCGCCTCCAGCCGCCAGCCCCAGAGTTGTTCGTACTGCCGCCGCATGACGCTCGCCGGAGCCAGCCGGATGGACTGCTCACGCATCCAGACAGCGAGCGGGTGCTTCCACTGGGCAATGACGCCGAAGCGCCACGAGGTCTGCTGCAACCACGCGGTGCGCTCCCGTCGTCGGGCCTCATAGTCCCGCAGGCCGCGCTCGAGGTCTTCCGTCCCGCTCAACACCTGGGCCAGCACTCCGCCATCCTCGATCGCCGAGCACGCCCCCTGCCCCAGGTTGGGCATCATCGGGTGCGCCGCGTCTCCCAGCAGCGTCACCCTCCCCCGTCCCCACTGCTCGATCGGCAGCCGATCCAGGAGATCGTTGCGCAGCAGGTCCGCCTCGTCCGTGGCCGCGATGAGCTGCGGGATGGGCGCATGGGCCGTCCGGAAGATCTCCTGCAGGAAGGCCTTGTCGCCCCCCGGCACGGGCTGCCCCTCGGGCCAGTCGGCGACCGCGAACCAGTACACGACGTCCTCGCGCACATGGCCCATGCCGAAGCGCGCCCCGCTGCCCTGCGTCTCGCGCAGCATCCCCCGCGGCAGACCCGGGTGCTCGAAGCCTCGCGCCAGTCCGCGCCAGCAGGGTTGGCCCGCATAGCGCAGGCGCTCCCCCGGGTGCAGTTGCGCACGCACCACCGAGCGCAACCCATCCGCCCCCACCAACACATCCCCCCTCGCCTCCCGCCCGTCCTCGAAGTGCGCCACCACCCCGGACCCGTCCTCCTCGAAGCGCGCCAGCCGCGCCCCCAGGTGAACCGGAATCCCCTCCCCCAGCGCCTCGCTCAGGACTCCATGCACCGCCGCCCGGTGGAAGAGCACGGGCGGAGCCCCCTCGCAGGGCAGCTCCTCCGTTCGCACCTTCATCAGCGCCGTCCCCCGCCACGAGCACATCTCCGCCTGCGTCACCACCACCCCGCGCTCCACCGCGTGCCGCAGCCCCAGCCCGACCAGCACGCTCATGGCGTTGGGCGAGAGCATCAGCCCCGAGCCCACCTCCCGGAGTTGGAGTGCCTGCTCGAAGACCTCCACCCGCCAGCCCCGCCGGTGCAGGGAGAGCGCCGCCGTCAGACCACCCAGGCCCCCACCGATGATCAATGCCTTCCGCTTCGCCGTGTGCATGTCTCGTCCCCCAGCCGGCACGGTTGAAAGAAGAGGAAATCATGATTCATACTCCAGGTGAACCCAGTGGAATGATCCATCCACGAGCCCTGGAGTCGAGCCCCATGAAGACGCTTCGCTTGTCCCTGCTGGTGGTGTGCACCCTGTCGCTGGCCGCGTGTGGTGGGAGCGACTCGAACTCCGAGGCGGCGCCCTCCGAGGTGGCTCCCGAGGCGGCTGAACAGCCGGGAGTGCACGCCATGGTCACGTGCTACGCGTACCTGCTCGATGGCACCAACCTCTCCGGGCCGACGCTCAACCCCTTTCCGGTGACGGGGTCGGTGGCCCAGTGCATCAACCTTCCGGCGGCCTCGGACAACCTGACGTCCTCCTTCCGCCTCGCCAACTGTGGGGCGTTCTTCTTCGATGGCGCCAACTGCACGGGAGCCTCCTTCGCGGCGCCGACCAGCAGCCTCACGATGCCTCCCGGCTTCGACAACGTCACCACCTCGCTGCGCTTCTATTGATTCGCGCGGTCATCCATCCATGAGATTGCCGCTGCTCCTGTTGGTTCTCGTCTCGGGACTCGCTCGCGCGGAGCAGACCTGCGCCACTCCAACCGAGAACCACCAGCGACTCGCCTTCATCCAAACCCACCTGAACGAGGACGCACGCCGGGCGCGGCTCTGGACGGGCGCGTGGGGCGCGGGCTACGGGGTGTTGACCCTGGGCCAGCTCGCCGCGGTCCCGGCTGTTCCCTCGGGCGAGCAGGTGGACCTCTACGTGGGAGCTCTCTCCTCCGCCGGCGGGCTCGTGGCGCTTCTCGCGATGCCGCTGGACGTGGTGGCGGACTCCACCACGCTCGACACGCTGGCGCGTGAACACCCCAGTGAGGTGGACTGCGACGTGCTCGCCGAGGCCGAACGGCTGCTCGTGCGCGGCGCCGAGGGCGAAGCGCTGGGCCGAAGCTGGCTGATGCACGGCGCGAACGTGCTCTACGGCCTGCTCTCCGGACTGGTGCTGGGCCTCGCCTTCGACCGGTGGGTCTCGGGCGCCGTCACCGCCGTCACCGGCATCCTGATCGGCGAGGCGATGATCCTCACCCAGCCCTTCGGCGCCGAGGAGACGCTCCGGCGCTACCGCGAGGGAGCGTGGAGCGCCTCGAGGAGTGCGCCATCACCCGCGTGGAACCTCCAGGTGGCGGTGGCGCCCTCTCGCATCGGCGTGCAACTGCACGTCTCGTTCTAATCCACGAGCAGCCGCTTCACGGGGGCGGGATCCACCGCGACCATCAACGGCCGGGCGAAGTTGCTGAACGACACGAGCGCCTGGCCGGGAGCGAGCCGGGAGACGCGATTCCACAGGCTCTCGTCGATGTTGCCCGCCGTCTTCTGCATCCGGGAGATGACGGAGCTGTCCGTGATCTTGTGGATGATGAAGTTGTTGAGCAGCCCCAGCACCTCGTTGGGCAGGTGCTGCGGCAACTGCGTGACGAAGACGAGCCCCAGCCACCGCTTGCGTCCCCGCTTGGCGATCTTCGCCACCTGCTCGAACAGCACCGGCATCTGGGTGATGCGGCTGGCGGACAGGAACTCGTGCGCCTCCTCGATGATGATGAGCACCGGGGTGATGGACTGTTTCTGCTCGTGCGCCGCCTGGTAGCGGGCTTCCTGCGTCTCCTGAAGACCCCGGAGGATGTCGGCGATGACGAGGTTGTTGTGCTGGGGCGAGTCCGTATCCGACAGGTCGATCACCGACACCCGTCCGGGCGTGAGCATCGCGCCGTAATCCACGCCGGGCGCCGAGCCCACATCGAAGACATTGAGGCGCCGCAGGTTCTGCAGCCTGCCCATCAACGCCTTCCAGCTCACCTCGCTCTTGCTGCCCTGCTCCCGCACCCTGCGCATCACCCGATGGGGTTGCTCACGGAACTCGCTGCGCAGGCGGGGACCGCGTGGCGCGGACTCCGCGTCCTCCGCCTCTTCCGTCTCGGACTCCTCCTCGGAGACGCTCCGCTTCCGGGACGAGGCCCTGGACTTGCTCCGGCCCTCCTCCTTGCCTTCGTCGCTGAGGCTGTAGATGTATGCCTCCACGACGTCCAGCAGGTGCAGCAGCGTCATCCGCGGATAGCCCGTCGAGTGCTCATCCACGTCCAGCATCTGTTGATGCTCCTGCTCGTTGCGCGGGAAGATCCTGAAGTCCTCCAGCAGCAGCTTCGTGACGTCGTACGCCTTGTGGAAGCGCTCCTGCTGCGCCTCGGTCATGCCGAGGATCTCCGCGATGGCGTAGGGAGACAGGCTCGAGAAGTTCAGCGAGAAGCGGTGCAGGTTCTGGTGCCTCGGGTTTCGGCTGTCCCGGCCCGTGAGGTGGTGGATGTGCAGGTCCTTCACGCCCTCGGCCTTCAGACCCCGGCGCCGGAGGGCCGCGACCATGGCCGCATGGTCCGTGGGTTGATCCACGTGCGTGTATTCCCCTTCCACGTCGAAGACGATGGTCGCGATGCCCGCCGCCTGCGCATGGTGGATGAGGGTGGCCACGGTGGTGGACTTGCCACCGCCCGTCGTCCCGATGATGCCGGTGTGACGAGGAAGGATGGACTTGTCCCGGGGATCCAGGCGGGCCTCCATCCGTGCGTAGCCCGCCACCAACCCGAGGCACATGCTCCCCCCGAGTCCCAGCACGCGCGCGCTCTCCTTCTCATCCAGCAGGAAGACGGGGCTCTTGGGGCGGGGCCGGAGGACCGGAGGCTCGAGCTTGTCGTCCACCTCCTCCCCCAGCAACTCGATGTCGGCGCGCCCGTGGTAGTCGAAGGTGTAGGTCAGCTTCTTGCCCTGCACGACCACGCCCACGGCCATCGTGGAGTTGGCGGCGATGGCATCCGGTTCGGAGAAAGGGCCCCGCACCACCACGCCCAGATAGGAGCGGTTGTCCTCGCGGGACTTCACCCGCACGAGCGTCTGGGAGGCCAGCTTCTGCAGATCCGCCCGGGTCGTCAGGACGGTAATGAGGTTGTCCTCGCTCGACGAGGTGTCGAAGTGGGTGAAGCCCACGGCCTTCTCGAGCTCGGGATCCAGCTCCAGGGGCGAAGCCTTGGCCAGTTCCTCGAACTCCTTCTGCGCATCCCCGGGCAGGGGGCTGAGGACCTCGTTGCGGGGCGAGGCTGGGGCGGCGGGCGACCTGGGCTGCTGCGGGGCAGCGGGCCGGGAAGGGTCGCTCCGAGGAGCAGAGGGGGCGGGAGTCGCCGCGGGTCCACCCACCGGGCCCGGTTGGGGACGCGTGGGCTCCGGCCTCGGGGCGCCAGGGACGGGAGTGCTCGTGGACGGCCGGGCCCCTGCCGGCGGTGGCCCCCGCGGGGCATCCACTCGCGGCCCGCCGGTGCCTGGGGGCGGAGCACCCTGCACGCCTCCCTGGGGACGGGGGGGCGCCCCGGAAGGAGGCGTCATGCCCCCTGGTGCGGAAGGACCTCGGGTCGCCGTAGGGGCGGCGGGCTTGCGCTCGGGCCCGGGCGGCGGGGACGCCGGACCCGGAGGGACGGGAGGGGTCTTGCCATCATCGGCCATGGATCATGTCTCCTAGGGGCGCCTCTTGCGCTCGCTGACGTAGTGGAACTTCGCGCCCGCCTGGGCGTAGGCGTCATTCACCATGCCCATGAAGCCTTCCGTGCCGAAGGCTCCCCGACAGGCCACATCCGCGACATCCAGGAGCATGGGGAAGCCCCGCTCGGAGCGGATGATGCTGTCGGCCATCGCCACGTGGGCCGCGATGTGGGCGTGCTCCCGGTGCGCGTAGAAGAGGTACGGCGGCGACTGGTCCGACGCGCGGAAGATGCCTCGCACGACGTGCGGGCAGAACTCCTTCACGAACTTGAACGCCTGCTCCCGGTCCTTCTTGTCGTAGTTCCACCGGTCGACGATGTACGCGCTGTCCGCCTCGAGCGTGTCGATGATGGCGTACTCGCCCCCGAACAACGCGTTGCCAAAGGTCAGGAAGCCCCGGTCCTCCAAAGAGTTGGGAACGAAGACGAACTTGCGGTGCTCTCGGATGAGGCGCTTGAGCAGCTCGAGCGACGCGGTCAGCAGGCTCGAATACCCGGAGCCCGACAGCAGCTCCCGCGAGCAGGGGTTTCCGTAGCCCATGCGCCAATCGGCGCTCGACCTGTCCAGCAGGAGCGCCAGCTCCGCGTGGGCCCGGATGTTCCGGCGCGCCAGCTTGGACAGGGGATCCTCCTCCTCGACACCGCGCGCCTGGCGCTGCTCGAAGATGTCCCGTAGCAGCTTGCGCCCATCCGTCTGGGTCGACATCTCCCTGCGAAAGAGGCGCTGGGAGAAAACCCCCGTGTTGCCCCCGTAGCTCACGATGGCGATGCCAATCTGCGTGATGGCGATGGGCAGGCTGTCGTGGGAGACGGCCACGCTGTTCACGGCCTCGACCCGCCCCGGGAAGAGCAGGCTCTCGTGAATGATGGCCAGGCGCTCGGGGCTGGCCGCGTAGACGCCCGCGCTCTGGGGAGCGTCCCGCAGCTTCTTGAGGCGGGGGAAGAACTCCTTCCGGATGGCCTCCCGGACGACGTCCTCCTGATGCACCGCCGTGTCGACCTGTTCCTTGAAGCGCTTCAGGATGTGCCGGGGATCAAGCCCCAGTTCCCAGGTCCTCAGGTCCAGTGTGGCGGCGAGTTCCTCGCCAAACGCCGAACGGTAGTCATCGTCTCCGATGAAACCGTCATCCCCATCCGGGGGAATCCCCTCCGACATGCTCATTCCTCCTCCCCCTCGGGGAAGTACTTCTGGATGGAAAAGGGCCGGTGTCTCGGCCCGAGCAGGATGCGGGCGTACGCCGCGGCTTCCATCCGGCGAAGGCCGAAACGGGAAGCCAGTTCATCCGCGGCCCGCGTCCGGGGCACTCCCGCGAGCAGCGGCAGGGCCTGATCGGCCGGTGCCAACAACTCGAAGGCCAGGCGGTCCGCGCGATGCTCCACGGCGTCCACCTTCCCCGAGCAGATGGCGCCCGAGGCATCCCGGTCCATGAGCCGGACCTGAACACCCAGGGGAATCCGCTTGAGCATGGCGGACAGGCCCGTCAGAACACCGAGCCGGTGTTTGCCATCTAGCACCGGAAGGATGTCCTCTCCGAAAGCCGCCAGGGCCTTCACTCGCGGCAGGAGGTAATCGAGGACGAAATGGGCCACCTCGTGCGCCAGGGTGAAGCGCCGCACCTCCGCGGAGTCCCGCTCCTCACAGAAGATGAAGCCCCGCCCCCGATGCGCCACCATGCACCCGTGGATGGGACGATCCTGGTCCGGGACTTCGACCCGGAAGTTGTTCCTCTGGGCCAGCCAATCGCGAACCTGGTGGCAGGTGAGCCCAGGAAGCGGCACCAGGGAGACAGGAAGGTAGATTTCCACCTCGTCCGCCAGCTCGCGAGGGAACACCGTGGCGGGGGGAAGCCTGCTGGCCTTCACCGCCTCATCCAGCCATCCGCTCCTCATTCGTCCATCTCGCAGTCATCGTCGTCCCGGTCCCGCGCCGCGAGAGACATGGACCCGCTCGGGGCCTCCTGGCCCTCAGGTTTCGAGAAGGCGATCAGGGACTCCACGCGCCGGATGAGCCGCACGAGCGGAAGCGGCGCCAGATCGAAGCGGTCCGTGATGAGGCGCAGATGCTCGGCGAACCGGTCCTCTTCCGGCCGACGGCAGAGCGCGAGCCAGTCGAGCGTCTCGAGCGAGCAGCCCAACTCCGCCGCGAGGTCCTCGGGCGACTTGCCCTCGAGTCGATGAGCCATCTCGAAGATGTAGCCGAGCGTCCACGTGTGATCCTGGCTCTTGCGGACCGCGGGCTTCAGCCAGTCAGGCAGGGTCATCGGGGTCCTCCTTTCCTAAACGTTCCAGTATCTTCATGAGCCGATCCCGATGCCGCTTCACTTCCCGCCGCATCTCCTCCTGGGACGAGGGGTTCAGGCCCAACGCCCGCGCCAGGGCCTCGGTGGAACTCTCTCCACTCAAGATCAAGCGGACGACGGCCAGGTCCCTTTCACTCAGGCGCTTCTCCAGCCGCTCCACCGCACGGGATGCCTCCACGAAATTCTCTAAAATATCCTTCGGAGCCGACTGCCCGAGTTCGACAACGCTCGCGAAATTCTCCTCGCGCTGAGCCCGCGAAGCCCCCGACTTGAGCCGATCCTGAACCCGATGTTTCGCCGCCTTCGTGAGGTAGGTCACCAGGCGGGCCCTGTCGGGGTCATACCGGCCCGGCGCCTCCACATAGGCGTAGAGCACGTCGATGACGGCGTCGTAGGCTGTTTCCTCGTCGCACTTGAGGTCATGCCGCACGAACCCCTCGATCTGCCTGGCGACCGCCTTCAAGAGGTCGATCAGGATCAAGGGATCCTTTTGAAGTGCCCGGGCATGCAGCTCCCGCTCATCTATTATCGGAGGAACTCGACTCATCCCCTCTCCTCGGCGGGCCGCGTCCAGACCCGCTCTCTCCGTGTGTGTTGTCCATCCCTTCGGAACCACACCAGGGAGTTCGACGGGCACGTCACCCGACCTGACGTGAGAGGTTGATCGAAGCCTGGAGGGGACGTCCATACCTCTCAAGGAGTAGTCCGCCATGGCAATCACCCCTCCCCTCGCGCGTAAGCTGCGGAAGGGGCCCGAGCGTCACCGCCCAAGGAGCCGTTGACCATGAAGAAGCTGCTGGTGTTCGTCGTGCTGCTGGCCGTCGGAGCCGGGGCCGCGTATCACTTCGGCTATCTGGAGCGTCTGGGAGCCTGGTGGCCTCGAACACGGCTCATCCCCAAGGATCCCGCGCTGCTCGCCTACTTCGCACCGGACACCCGCGAGCTGATGCTCGTGCAGGCCACCGAGCTGGACTTCCGCCTCTCGGGCGAGTCCCGGGAGAAGTTCGAGCGGGAGATGAAGGACTTCCAAGCGAAGACCGGTATCAACACGCACCGGGATGTGGACGCGGTCGCCACGACCCTGGGGCTCGGCGTCGTCCGGGGATATTTCGACTGGAGCCGACTGTCGGTCTACCTCCAGTCAGAGGGCTACACGCTCACCGAGCTGGGAGGAGTGCCCGCGGCGACGAAGCCGCAGTCGGCGGACCTGGCGCTCGATGGGCGCTACCTGCTGATCGGCCCCCGAGGTGAACTGGAGCGGGCCCTCTCCCGCAAGCGGCGGGACCAGGGGCTAGGCAACGACAGTCCCCTCGTGCGCGCCCTGGATGAGATCGGCTGGAAGCACGCGCTGGTGGGCGGCATGGTGTCCGGCTCACCGGTGTTGGCCCTGACGGGCGCCGTGGGCCCGCAGGTGCAGTCGCTCCTCACCACGATCGATCCCACCCCGGAGGGAATCGAGCTGCGCGGTACCGCCGACGCCGGAAGCAAGCTCAAGGCGGATGTGCTGCGGGCGACCCTGGAGGTGATGCGCAAGACCCTCCTGCTCGGAGCGGCCCTGGACTCGAGTCCCGAGACCCGCGTCCTGCGCGAAACCCTCGAGGCGGCCACGCTGGAGAGCGATGACCAGGGACGTGTGCGCGGCACCCTGCGCCTCCCCTCCACGCTGGCGGATGGCGCCTCCGCGAGCCTCTCCCGTGCCCAGTTCCCCACGGCGCTCCAGAGCCTGGGCCAGCCCTTCAAGAACCAGGACACCACTCCCTCCGGGCAGCCCTCCGCCGCTGCCCAACCGCCCGCGTCCACACCCGCGCCCGTGGCCACCGTCGCGGCGCCCGTCACACCGGACTGGAAGCCGCCGGTGCTCGGGTTGCTCCTGCTGGTGATCGCTCTGGTGACGATGAGCGCCACGACGCGCCCGGGCATGTTCAACGTCCTGTTCCACCCGCTCTTCCTGCTGCCCTTCCTCGTCACGACGATGGGTGTCTTCGTGTTCCGGTGGACGGGCCACGCGGGCGGCGCGTTCGACGTGCTCGCCCTGCCCATGCCCGAGTGGCACCGCTTCGTCTCCTTCCCCATCGCCCAGACCCTGGCGCTGAGCGCCGCGGTGCCCCTGGTCTTCGCCCTCCTCTCCGCCCCGGTGAAGTGGCTGCGGCGGTTCGCGGCGGGACTGGGCGTGGGCTTCAGCGCCTGGCTCGCGGTGAAGGCGTTCGCCCACCCGGCCGTGCCACTGATTCCTCCGGCCTACACGCTGTATTGGTATGCGGGCAACGCGCTGGTGGCACTGCTCCTGGCGCGGCTCACCCTTCCGCCGCGCCGGGCAGCAAGTGGTCGAGCGACGCCCACCCGCGCGCGGCCAGCAGCTTGAGCTCACCGCGCGGATTCAAGAAGAAGCGCGCGCTCCTCACCACCGCGCATGAACCAGCGGCCGGATGCGCCGGTCGTAGACCGAACGCACCGCCGCCAGGGTCTGCTCGGACAAGGGGGGAAGATCCGCCGCGGCGGCGTTGGCCTCGGCCTGGGCCGGGTTCCTCGCACCGGGGATGACGCAGCTCACCGCCTCCTGCATCAGGATCCACCGCAAGGCGAACCCCGCCAGGCTCGCCCCCTCGGGCACGAGCGGACGCAGCTCCTCGACCGCCTCCAGGCCCGTCTCGTAAGGCACGCCGGAGAAGGTCTCGCCCACGTCGAAGGCCTCGCCCTGGCGGTTGTACTGGCGGTGATCGTCGGCGGCGAAGCGGGTGTCCCGGCGCAGCTTCCCCGTCAGCAGACCGCTGGCGAGCGGCACCCGGGCGATCACCGCCACGTCGCGCGCCACCGTCTCGGCGAACAACGTCTCGGCCGGCTTCTGCCGGAAGATATTGAAGATGATTTGAATGCTGGCCAGGTGGGCATGCGCCAGCGCCCGCCGGGCCTCCTCCACCGTCTCGACGCTCACGCCCCAGTGGCGCAGCTTGCCCTGGTGCACCAGCTCCTCGAGCGCGGCGAACGTCGCGTCCTGGGAGTAGACGGCGCTCGGAGGGCAGTGCAGTTGCAGCAGATCGATGCGGTCCGTGCCGAGGTTGCACAACGAGCGCTCGACGAAGCCCGTCAGGTGGGCAGCGTCATAGCCCTCGGCGACGTGGGGGTTGAGGCGGCGTCCGGCCTTGGTGGCGATGTAGACGCGCTCGCGACCATGGGCCTTCACCGCTCGCGCCACCAGTTGCTCGCTGCGGCCATCTCCATAGACGTCCGCCGTGTCGATGAAGTTGATGCCCCGATCCAGCGCCGCGCGAACCGTGGCCAACGCCTCGTCCTCGGACACCGAGCCCCAATCCGCGCCGAGCTGCCAGGCACCCAGCGCGACCTGTGAAACCTGCCAGCCGGTACGGCCAAAACGGCGGTAGTGCATCCTCACCCTCACGTGTCGACGGTCGTCGTGCCCACCTCGGAGGTGGGGGGCACGGGTCTAGAACGGAGGACGCCGAGAGAACCAGTCACATCCGTGAATGCCGTTCACCAGGAGGCAACCAGGCGACATGGCCTCCAAACTCCAAACAACCCGCCCATCCAGGTCGTAAAGCCGGTATAGCTCCCGCCGGACGACGAGCGCCGGAGCACGCCCATGCAGATCACGACCTGGTTCATCGCGAAAGAAGAAGAGGCGGACGCGATCGCGTCGATCGTCACCACCGAGGAGCACGCTCCCGAGGAGTGGACCTTCATCGAGTTCCCCCTCATCGAGATGGAGTTGATGGCGCTCTCCGCCGCCCTCCGGGGAACGGAGAGCGTCTCGGGTCAGTCCACCATGGAAGAGCCCCTCGTCTTCGATGAAGGGGGATTGATCGTCGCCCGCGTGGTGGACTCCTTCATCCAGGCGCTGGCCCGGATAACCACCGGAAGCGAGCCCGCGCTCGCGGACGTCTGGGCCGAGAAGATGGACCGCGACCACCAGGAGCCCGAGAAACTCCACGCCCTCCTGGCGAAGCTCGCGGGCTTCGCGCGGCAGGCGATTGAGCGCCGAAGCCCGGTCCTGTCACTCGTGACGTTCTAGCCGTCAGCAATCCACGTCGGCGGCGTCCGTTCCCCTCCCTCCTTGGAGGCACCCATGACCCGCGACCCGAAGCATTCCGACACCCCGGCCCGTCCCCGGGGCTATGAACAGGTGGACCGGCTCTCCGTTCCCCTCCCCCACGGCACCGAGGTCACCACCCGCGTGGAGCGGTTGGCGGGAGAGCGCCGCATCCCCCAGGGCGTGGTGGGCCGCGTGGCCCGCGCCCGGGACGGAGGCTTCGACATCCAGATCGTCGGCGTGGGCGAGCTCTGGTACGCCCGGGAAGAGCTGGTACCGCGCAAGCCGGGCCAGCTCCAGTTCGCCCTGCGTCGCGCCGCCACCTGGGACGCCCTGCGCCCCTGCGTGGTGCTGGAGACCGTGGTGGGCTCGCAGGCGTGGGGCCTCGCCAACGAAGCCTCCGACATCGACCTGCGCGGCGTCTTCGCCCTCCCCCTGCCCTGGCACTTCGGACTCGCCGACAAGGCGAAGGACCTGGTCAGCGCGGATGGCAGCCACACCTTCTGGGAAGTCTCCAAGGCGGTGGAGCAGGCGATCCGGGCCGACCCCAACACCCTGGAGACGCTCTTCGTCCCCAGCGCCCGTGCCACGGACGTGCTGGGCGAGTGGCTGCTCGCCGAACGCGAGTCCTTCGTGTCCAAGGCGATCTTCGGCAGCTTCGGCCGGTATGCCATGAGCCAGCTCGACAAGCTCACGCGCAGCCAGCGGCTCGCCGAGCACCGGGATCTCGTCCTCGCATGGTTGTGCGAGGAGCCCGCGCCCTCGCTCGACGAGGTGTCCCGGCGGCTCGCCGCCATCTCCCCGCGTACCGCGCCCTCGCCCGAGGACGCACTGCTCGCGGCCAAGACGTACCTCAAGCAGCTCTACCGCTCGCTGTGGGATCAGGGGCTCATCGAGTCCAACGACTTCGTCGCCCTCACCCGCTATGCGCGCGGAGGAGGACAGCGGCCCCCCAGCGCGCGTGAGTTGCGGCCGAAGAACGCCTACAACCTGCTGCGGCTGGTGGTGCTCGCCACCGGGTGGCTGAAGGAGGGCGTGCCCACGTTCGAGGTGTCCGGCGCCATGAAGGCGCGTCTGCTGGAGATCAAGTCGGGACAGGTTGCCCTGGAGGACGTGCTGCGAGACGCCGAGGCACTCGCGCCGGAGTTGGAAGAGGCCCACCGCACCAGCACCCTGCCCGCGTTTCCCGACTACGCGCGCGCGGACCGGCTGCTGCGGCGCGTGGGTGAGGAATTGGCGCGGCGCTGGGTGCAAAAGGAGCCCGGGCCGCTCGGCCGCGATGCCCCCGCGCCTCCGGCCGTCGAGGACAAGGAGGACGCGTCATGACGGAGGACCTGCTGACGGAACACCAGACGCGCGTGGCCTCGCGCGTGCTCGACGAGGAAGCCGCGCACCGGTGGCACCTCGTCGTGAGCCTCACGGGGGCCCATGCGTATGGCTTCCCCTCGCCCGACAGCGACCTGGACCTCAAGTGCGTCCACGTCACGCCCACCTCGCACCTGCTCCGGCTGGAGTCGCGCCCCTCCCCGCCCACCGAGCGCCTGGAGATCGTGGAGGGCGTCGAGGTGGATTACTCCTCCAACGAGCTGGGCGCCGTGCTCACCGGCGTGCTCCAGGGCAATGGCAACTACCTGGAGCGGCTGCTCGGCGCCCACCCCCTCCGGGGCTCCAGTGAGCTGGAGGCCCTGCGTCCCCTGGTGCGCGGCGTCCTGTCGCGGCGCCTCCACCGGCACTACCGCGGCTTCGCCCAGAGCCAGGCGCGCGAGTGGGAGAAGACGGGCTTTCTCTCCACCAAGAAGCTCCTCTATGTGCTGCGCACGGCGCTCACCGGCACCCATGCGCTGCTCACCGGCGAGGTGGAAGCGGACCTCACCGTGCTGATGGACCGCTATGGCTTCGCCGACGCGGGAGAGCTCGTCCGCTGGAAACGGCGCGGCGAGCGCAGCGAGCTGTCCGAGGCGCTCTCCCAGAGCTGGCGCGGCAAGGTCGGCCGGGCCCTCGAGCAGCTCGACGAGGCACGGGAGCGCTCCGTTCTTCCAGAAGAGCCCCGGGAGAGCGGCGCCCTGGAGGCGTGGTTGCTCGAGCTGCGGCGCTCGCGGTGGTGAGCCCTCACTGGCAGTGAAGCGGGGCACGGCGCTAGGCTCGCGCGCCGTGCCCCTCGATCCCCTCGACCTCGCCGCCACCCCCGAGCGCCTCCACGCGCTCGCGAGTGCCGGCGTCCTGTCTCCCGCGGCCCTGGAGCAGGCCTCGCGGCGCGCCGTGGCCACGCCCGGCCCGGCCGCCTGGCGGCGATTCCTGTCCACCGTGCTGCTCGGCTTCGGCTCGCTGCTGGTGCTCTCCGGCGTCATCTACTTCTTCGCCTTCAACTGGCAGGCCCTGCACCGCTTCGGGAAGCTGGGGCTGGTGCTGGCCGCCATCACCGGGGCGTGCATCGCCGCGTGGCGGCTGGGCGAGGGGCTCGCGGGACAGTTCGCCCTGCTCTTCGCCGCGGTGCTCGTGGGCCCCCTGCTCGCCGTCTACGGGCAGGCGTACCAGACGGGCGCGGACCCCTACGGCCTGTTCCTCGGGTGGGGGGTGCTCATCCTGCCCTGGGTGGTGCTCGCGCGCTTCAGCCCCTTGTGGCTGTGGCTGCTGCTGCTCGTGGACACGGCGCTCGTCCTCTACTGGGACCAGGTCGTCGACTGGGAGGGCACCTGGCTCCTCCTCACGCTCGCGGGAATCAATGGCGTGGCCTGGGTCGCGCACGAGGTGCTCGCGAGACGAGGCGTCGCCTGGCTCGAGGGACGCTGGTCGCCACGAGTCCTCGCGATGATGACGATGCTGCCCCTGCTCGGCCCGGCAGTGATGCTGGCGGCATCGCCCGAGAAAGCGGACCCCGAGGAGCTCCTGGCGCTCGGCTCGCTCGTTGGAATCATGGGCGCGGTGTACCTCTTCCACCGCCGGGTCCGTCCGGAGCTCTTCCTGCTCACCCTGTGCGCCCTGAGCGCGGTGGCCCTGATCTCCACCTTCGGGGGACACCTGCTGTTCGATGCCGACTTCCTCGACTCCATGATCGCCTTCTTCGGGCTCGGCCTGCTCGTCATCGCGCAGGTGGGGATCGCGGTCTGGTGGCTGCGCGCCGAGGCACGTGACGTGGAGGAGACATCGCCATGACCTTCAAACCCTCGCTTCGAATGGTCCTGCCCCCCGAGGCCCAGGAGCGGGCCCGTGACGCGCTCCTCTCGCGGCCCGAGACCCAGCACAACACGCCCTGGTTCGTCAGCGTCCTGGCGGGACTGGGCGCGTGGGTGGCCTCCCTGTTCCTGGTGATCTTCCTCTCGATGTTCCTCCTGGACGACAGCAAGGCAGGCGCCATCGTCATGGGGCTCGTCATCACCGCGGGAGCGGTGTTGCTGCGCCACACGAACTCCCATGTCTTCATCACCCAGCTCGCCCTGTCCGCCGGGCTGGCCGGCCAGGGGTTCTTCCTCGTGGGCGTGGAAAGCCTCGGGAGAAGTGAGGCGGCCACCGCCCTCGCCGCGCTCGTCCTCCAACTCGTGCTCCTCGTCGTCTACCCGGACACCCTCCAGCGCTTCCTGTCCGCGCTGTTCGCCGCCCTCTCCCTGCTGTACCTGCTGCGAGAGCAGGCCCCCCCGGTGGTGGCGGACGTGGCCCTGGTGGGGCTCACCGCGCTCGCCCACGTGCTCCTTCTCCAACAGGGCAGGCTCCAGGGCCGCGCCAGGGTCGCGCCGTTGGTGACACCCACGGCCTTCGGACTCGTCACCACCCTCTTCTTCGTGCTGCTCATGCGCACCTGGTTCCAGGGCTTCTACCGGGACATCCTCGGGCGCGAGGGCTTGGAGTTGCCCGCGAGCGTGCTGACCCTGGGACTCGCCGCGGTGACGCTGTACTCGGCCTGGCGCGTGATGGAGGAGACCCAGGCCGGACCGGGAGGCGCCGCGGGCGTGACGGCCTTCGCCGCGCTGGCCCTCACGGCGCTGCTCACGTTGAACACCCCCGGCGTCATCGCCGCGCTGGGCGTGCTGATGCTGGGCTTCCACCGGCGCAACACCGTGCTGCTCGGCCTGGCCGTGCTTTTCATCCTCGTGTTCGGCGTGAGCTACTACTACGACCTGCGGATGTCGCTGCTCGCCAAGTCGCTCGCGTTGCTGGGCAGTGGCCTGCTCATGCTCGGCCTGCGGCTGTTCATCGCCCGCCGCTTTCCCGTGGCCGGAGAGGCCTCATGAAACGCACCCACGTCATCTTCGGTGGACTCGCCCTGGTGGGGGTGGCCCTGGTGGTGCTCGTCACCGGCAAGGAGCGGCTGCTCGCGCGGGGCACGCCCCTGTTCCTGGAGCTCGCCCCGGTGGATCCCCGCTCGCTCATCCAGGGCGACTACATGGTGCTCGACTACGCCGTCAGCCGGGAGGCCCGCATTCCCGAGGACAAGCCGGCGGCGGACGGACGGCTGGTGATCCGCAGGGACGAGCGGGGCGTGGGCCACCTCGTCGGGCTCGAGGAGTCACGGCCCCCCGGGCCCGGGGAGATGTGGCTGCGCTTCAAGGTGCGCCGGGGCCGCGTCCGTCTGGGCGCGGAGTCCTTCTTCTTCCAGGAGGGGCACGCCGAGCGCTACGCCCAGGCGAAGTACGGCGAGCTGCGGGTGGCCGAGGACGGCTCCAGCGTCCTCGTGGGCCTGAGGGACGCCAACCTCCATCCCCTGGGAGGCGGTCCCCTGTCCACGGACCCGGACGCTCCGTGACTCACTTGCGCGCAGCCGACTCCGTCGCCTCGCCCGGAGCCAGGACGAAGATGCTGTCGAGTCGGATCTCCCTCGGGGCGCGCGGCGCGTCCACCTGGTAGTCGAAGTCGAACACCGCCCGCACCTGGAGCCCCGCCGCCCGGAACAAGCGACGCGCCTGCGCGAGGTCATACGTGCGGAAGTGCCAGTGCGTCTCGATGAGCAGATCCTTGCCGGGCCCGGTGATGCGCAGCCGGTTGCGCATGGCCGAGCGCCGCAGCTTGCGGTCCGGCAGCCCCTCGTGGGTGTTGCACACCACCGTGTCCTCGCCGAGCGGCTCCACCCAGCGCTCGCGCTCGGCCTTGTCGCGCTCGTAGTCGGTGAGGTGGAAGCCCAGCACGTAGAGGCCTCCGGGCTTGAGCAGCCGCCGCGTGCCCTTCAGGTGCGCGAGCGCCGCCTTCTCGCTGTCGAGGTAGCGGAACGTGGACACGAGGTTGAACGCCAGGTCCACCTGTCCCTCCAGCTCCGGCTGGAAGAACTCCTCCATGCGCGACTGGTGCAGCCGCACGCGCCGGCGCAGGGCCGGGGACAGGCGGGCGCGGGCATGGGCCAGCATCTTCTCGGAGATGTCGTAGCCCACCACCTGGAAGCCCCGGCTCGCGGACTCGGCCACCAGGCGGCCCGCGCCGCACGCGGGCTCGAGCCAGCGCTTGCCTCCCGTGCCGTAGCGGCGGCTCACCTCGGCGAGGAAGTCCACCTCGCGCGCGGTGTCCGTGCCGAAGATGGCCTCGTAGTACTCGGGATGGTCGTACCAGTCAGACAGTCGTTGCATGGCTCAGTGCCCCGGGAACTCCGCCACCCGCGCCAGCGCGAGCATCAACACCAGCCCCGTCACCAACGCCACCAGGTTGCGCGCCTTGTTGTCCTTGCCGTGCCGGTTCACGTGCGGCAGCAGATCCGTCACCGCCACGTAGAGGAAGGTGCCCGCCGAGAAGGCCAGGGCGCGGGGGGCGAGCGACTCGAAGCGCAGCACCGCGTCGAAGGCGAAGTAGAGCACCGCGCCCACCGGCACCATCAGCCCGTAGAGCACCGCGAAGAGGAGGATGCGCGAGGTGCTCTTGCCCTCGGCCTTGAGGATGGAGGCGAGCGACAGGGACGAGGGCACCTTGTGCGAGGTGATGGCCATCAGCGCCATCAGTCCCACCCCCTCCTTCACCGCCGAGCCCAAGGCAATCCCATCGAACAGCGTGTGCGTGGACAGGCCGAGGAAGGCCGTCAGGCCCAGCGTGTGCCCGTGCACGTGCTCCTTGCAATCGGCCGGCTCCTCGCACGCATGCGTCAGCACGTAGCGCTCCAGCACCATCAGGAAGACGAAGCCCGCGGGCACCAGCGCGAACGCCCAGAAGCCTCCGCCGACATAGGCCTCGGGGAGCATGTGGAAGAACGCCGCCCCGAACATCACCCCCGCGGCGAACGCCAGGAACGTCACCAGCCGCGTGGGCGTCCGGGTGAGCACCACCGCCAGCGCCCCCACGAGGGCGCCCACCAGGATGATCAGCGAATAGAGCGTGAGGGCTACCGCGAGAGGCATGGGGGAGCCGACACCTAGCACAGATCGGCTCCACCGGAAGTCATGTGCCTCCGGATGGCATGCGCCCCCCGTGCCGCCCTTGCTTCACCGCGGGTTCAGGAGCGAGCCGGCTCGGGCAAGGCGGGCCGTGCCGGCTCCTCGGGCGGCTTCGGCGCGGGCGCGGCGGCCAGCGTGCGCGCCTCGGTGCGGGAGATGGGCAGCCACTCGGGCCGCCCGCGCAGGAACAACATCAGCTTCTCGCGCACCAGGGCACGCACGTCGAAGAGGACACTCGGGTTGGCGCTCACCAGCACGCGCACCTGCATCGTGCGATCCAACACATCCTCCACCACCAGGGTGGACACCCTGCCATCCCACAACTCCTTGGCCTCGTTGTTCAGGATTCGCTGGAGCTCGGCGCGCAGCGCGTCCATGTCCGTGGTGAAGTCCACCATCAACCGCACCACGCCCAGCATGCTCGAGCCGCCCTTGCTCCAGTTCTGGAAGGGCTTGTCGAGGAACTGGGAGATGGGAATCACCATCCGCCGCTCGTCCCACACCTTCACCACCACGTAGGTGAGGGTGATTTCCTCCACCGTGCCGAACTCGTTCTCCACCACCACCTGGTCGCCGATACGGATGGGCTGGGTGATGGACATCTGGATGCCGGCGAGCAGCGAGGAGATGGACTTCTGCGCCGCCAGACCGATGACGATACCGGCGATTCCCGCCGAGGCGAGCAGCGACACGCCCACGTTGCGCACCAGCTCGAACTGCATGAGCAAGAGCGCGGCGGCGATGACGTAGGTGGCCGCCTCGAACACGGAGCGCAGCACCGCGAGCTGGGTGCGCAGCCCCCGCGCCCGCCCGGCATCCTTGCCGCTGTGGGTCACCGTCTGCTGGACGTACTCCGCCGTCACCCGGAGGAAGCGCAGCAGGTACCACGCCACCGCGATGATGAGCAGGGAGATGAACAGGTGGCCGGTGATGCTGCGCGCCGTGGGCGGCAACAGCAGCGCCGACATGCCCACCGCCCCGAGCACCGCGAAGCACAAGAGCTTCAACGGGCCCCGGCCCGCCGGCACCAGCGCGTCATCCCAGGTGATGCTCGTCCACTGCGCCAGCCGCCCCATCACCTTGAGCGACACGCGCTCGATCACCACCGAGAGCAGCGCCGCCCCCACCAGCGTCACCAGCACCCCCAGCCACTGCCACGGCTCCAACCCCAGCACCGAACGCGCGAAGAGCCCCGCCGGCAACTCCTCGCCCAGCAACATCGGGCCGTACTCGGCGTAGAGCGGCTCGATGGCCTTCACCGTCCCCTCGCTGAAGACCCACACCCGACCACCTTCGGGGACAGTCAGGCGATTGAGTCGGATGGGGTAGAGAACATCCCCCACGGGGATGGCGTCGATCTGATCGAAGCGGGCGTTCTCCGGGTCGCCCTCGGGCTCCTTGCTGAGGCTGGCCAGGGCGGTGGGCAACAGCTTGTGGTCCAGGACGAACTTGAGCTGGCGCGCCAGGCGGGCCCCCTTCTCCTTCTGCTCGGCGGGGGGGATGAAGTCGAGGTCCAGGTAGTGCGAGGCCAGGGCGTAGTCGCCCCGGTGGACCGCGTCGGAGAAGCCGTTGGCGGCGGCATAGGGCGTCTGCCGGTTCACCGTGGAGGGAGGATCCCCCAGTCCGGTGTTGTTGAGCGCCCAAGCATTCCACGACAGCAACACGGACAAGCACAGGCTCACAGCAGTCAAGGCGCGAGACATGGCGACTGTTTGCGACACCCCTCGTTGCCCGGCAACACCAATGTGCTGGCGGGTTGCTCGCCGTCCGGGCTACTGGACGAAGCGCCCCCATGCGTCTCGTGCTTCTCCCTACCAGTGGGAAAACCTTGGAGCCCCCGGAAGGGGTAGGATAGAAGGGCCCCCCAGGAAGAGGCCGCCGTGCAAGAGAAGCGAAAGATCCTCCTCATCGACGACAGCGAGATCACACTCGCCATGGAGAAGGCCGTGCTGGAGGCGCGCGGCTATGAAGTCATCGCCACGTCCACGCTGATGGAGTTCGAGAAGACGCTCCAGACGTGGAAGCCGGACCTCATCCTCACGGACATCCACATGCCCGAGGCCAAGGGCACCGACATCTGCCGCACGTTGAAGAACGAGTACGGGACGCAGGACATCCCCATCATCCTCTTCTCCAGTCTGCCGGATGACGAGCTGGCCAACCTGGCCGAGCAGGTCGGCGCCGATGGCAGCCTGTCCAAGGGGAATGGCCTGGAGGCGATGGGTGAGAAGATCGACGAGCTGGTGCAGAGCATCATCTGGTGACGCGGTGAGACGGCTCGTCCCCGCGTTCCTCTTGTTGGCGGTCCTCGGCGCGTGCTGGCGCAAGGCGCAGTCCACCGAGCCCCCCCCGAGCAGCCCGACGCAGGCCCCCGAGCAGAGCACCCCCGAGCGCCCCCAGGACCCCAGCGCCCCCGGCGCCGTGCTCTTCGTCTCCGCGGATCTGCGCGGCTACCTCGGCCCCTGCGGCTGCAGCGAGAACATGCGCGGCGGCATCGCGCGCGCGGCCTTCCAGGTGCGCGAGGCGGGCAAGGGGCCGTTGCCGGTGCTGTACGTGGACGGTGGCGAGAGCCTCTTCGGCGCCCCCACGCTCAAGCCGGAGCAGGTGCCCCAGGAGGAGCGCAAGGCGCGCGCTCTCTCCGAGGTCTTCAAGGACATGGGCCTGGCGGTGCGCGCGGTGAGCGAGCTGGACAACGCGCGCGGCGCGGCCTTCCGTCAGGGGCTCGGCCTGCCGGAGCTGCCCACCGGGGGCGTGAAGGTGCTGGCCGCGGGAGCGCGCAAGGTGGGCGTGGTGAGCGCCACGGACGCGGCCGGGCTCGCGCGCGGTGACGCCCAGGCACGTGCCCAGGGCGCCGCGTTCGTGGTGGGCCTCTTCCAGGGCACCCTGCCCGAGGCCCAGAGCGCCGTGGCCTCCGCCCAGCCCGGCGTGGACCTGGTGGTGGCCACCCACACCGCCTCCGAGTTCGACGGCGAGCAGAACACCCTCACCCGGGACGCGGTGCCGGTGGTGGGCCTGCAGAGCAAGGGCCGCTCGCTCTTGCGCGTGGACCTGGCCTACGGCGCGACGCCGGGCCGCTTCACCCCGCAGCGCTCCGCGCAGGAGGCCGAGAAGGAGGTGGCCTCCCTCGAGCGGCGCATGGCGCTGCTGGACTCGGAGATCAACCTGCCCGGCGTGGACCCCCAGCTCAAGGCGCTCAAGCAGCAAAAGCGCACGGAGCTGGTGGAGCGCCGTCAGGCCCTGCTCACCGCGCCCGTGGCCACCGGGGGAGACAGCGACACCTTCACCGTGCGCTTCGTCCCCCTGGAGTCCACCCTGCCCTCGGACCCGGCCGCCGAGGCGGTGGTGAAGGCCTACGACGCGGACGTGGGGACGATGAACCTGGAGTGGGCGCGCGCGCACGGCCAGGACTGCCCGGCGCCCGCCAAGGGAGAGGCCGCCTTCGTGGGCAACGCCTCCTGCGAGAGCTGCCACGAGGAGTCCTTCCCGGTGTGGAACGCCTCCAAGCACCACCAGGCCTGGAAGACGCTGGAGGAGGCGGGCAAGCAGTACCACCTCAACTGCACCGGCTGTCACGTCACCGGCTGGGAGCGCCCCGGTGGCGTGTGCCGCCTGGACAAGGTGGCCGGCCGCGAGAACGTGGGCTGCGAGAGCTGCCACGGCCCGGGCTCACGCCACGCCGAGGACCCCTCCCCCGACAACATCGTCGCCCGGCCGGGCGAGGCGGTGTGCGTCACCTGCCACAACCGCGAGAACTCGCCCCACTTCGACTTCGCCACCTACCTGCCCCGCATCCTCGGCGCCGGGCATGGGGCTTCACGGTGAGTGAAGTGAAGAACGCCCCAACACATCCGGGCGGTGCGTTTCTTCCCGTCCCCGGCATCCAGGGCGAGAATGGCCTGTCTGGATGCTTGTTGGAGTAACGCGAGAAGCATCGAAGTCTTGAGACCCCAATCATCCGGCCCTCCCGGCAGCCGGCATCCTGGTGCCCATGCAGTCCTTCAGTCTGCTCCTCCTGGTCCTCTCCGCGGCGCCGCAGCCGCCGAGTGATTCCCCGCCGCAAACGCCTCCCGCCGCGGAGGCCCGGCCGGCCGACCCCGAAGACAAGCCGGTGCTCGCGGGCCCCGCCCAGGACGCCGACCCCTCCCCGGCCGAGGACACCGAGGGGCTGGAGGACGAGTCGCTGGAGCTCGAGGAGATGCGGGCCCTGGAAGGTGCCACGTTGGATCCGGGCGCCCGGCCCGATGCCGAGGTGCTCCAGTCGCTGCGCCGCCTGGGGGTGGCCAACCCGCTGCGCCTGCGCATGCTGGATGCCCTGGAGGAGCCCACCTTCCGCGAGGACGAGGCGAGCGCGGAGATGCCGCGCATCACGGACCTGTCCACCTTCGACGTGGCGCTCGTGCAGGCGCGCTACGACATCCCGGTGGAGATGCAGCCGCTGGTGGCCCAGTACATCCAGTTCTTCCAGGGGCCGGGCCGCAAGTGGTTCCGCAAGTGGGTGAGCCGCTCCACGCGCTACCTGCCCACGATGCAGCCCATCCTCGAGTCGCTGGGGCTGCCGCGCGACACGGTGTACCTGGCGATGATCGAGAGTGGCTTCTCACCCAGCGCCTACTCGTGGGCACATGCCGCGGGCCCCTGGCAGTTCATCGCCAGCACCGGCCGCCAGTACGGCCTGCACCAGGACTTCTGGGTGGACGAGCGCAAGGATCCCATCAAGGCCACGTACGCCGCGGCGCGCTACCTCAAGGACCTGCACGCGGAGCTGGGCCACTGGTACCTCGCGTGGGCGGGCTACAACACGGGCAGCGGCCGGGTGCGCCGGCTCATGGAGCGCCACGGCACGTCCGACTTCTGGACCATCTCCGCGGAGAAGGGCCTGGCGACGGAGACCAAGCACTACGTGCCCAAGCTCATCGCCGCGGCGCTCATCGCCAAGCACCCCGCCGCCTTCGGCTTCGCCGAGGACGAGTTCGTCTACGAGCCGCCGCTGGCCTTCGACGAGGTGAAGCTCACCGAGGCGGTGGACCTGGACGTGGTGGCGCGCGCGGCGGGCGCGAGCGTGCTGGAGGTGCAGGAGCTCAACCCCGAGCTGCGGCGCTGGTGCACCCCGCCCGCGAGCGCGAAGAACCCCTACACCCTGCGCCTGCCCCAGGGCACGCGGCAGCGCTTCACGGAGAACTTCGCCCAGCTCGCGGCCAAGGATCGGCTGGCCTTCCGGGTGCACCGGGTGAAGCGCGGGGACACGCTGTCGCAGATCGCCCTCAACTACGGCACGGCGCCCGAGGCCATCCTGCAGATGAACCAGCTCAAGAGCCTGCGCACGCTGCGGGTGAACGCGGAGCTGGTCATCCCGGTGCCCGTGGGCCGTCCGACCAAGGAGAGCACCACCGAGAGCGCCCTGGCGCGCAAGGTGGCACAGGCGCGGCGCAGCGGCGTGACGGTGCCCCGCCCCGAGGACGAGGTGCCCGCGGGCACGCCTCGCGGCCCCGTGGCCGTCGGACCCATCAAGACGGAGGTGATCAGCGGGCGCAAGCGCATCACCTACGGCGTGCAGTCCGGCGACAGCCTGTGGGCCATCTCCCAGCGCTTCCAGGTGTCGGTGGACGACATGCGCAAGTGGAACAACCTCACCGTGCGCGCGAGCAAGCGCGCCCTGAAGGTGGGCTCGGTGCTGTACGTCTGGCCGAGCAACACGCCCGCCCCGGTGGTGGAGCGCGCGGGCACCGTCGTCGCCGCCCAGAAGGCCCCCACGGGCCGCGCCGGCACCGTGCACTCGCTCGCCGCCGGCGAGTCCGTGTGGAGCGTGGCCCAGCGCTACGGCATCACCGTCGAGGACATCAAGCGCTGGAACCACATCACCGACACCAGCCGCCTGCCCACCGGCCTCAAGCTCACGGTGAGCGCGCCGTAGCACCCCGAGCGCGGGCGGGGGTGCTGTCCCCCGCCCCGGCGCTCACCCCTGCTCGAGCAGGTTCTTCAGCTCGCGCACGCGGCGGGTGATGTGGTCGCGATCCAGCCGGCGGAAGCTCTCCGGGAGCAGCTCGCGGCTGGTGCACTCCTGCACCGCCACCAGGTTCTGCAGTTCTATCTCCAGCGGGTAGCTGGGCGGCACGAAGTCCTCGAAGACGGCCTTCAGGTCCTCCACGGTAGCCTGCTCCCGCCCTTGAGCGAGCGCCCGGAAGCGCGTGCGCACGAGCACCGCCTCCATGTCCGCGCCGCTGAGCTGGCGCGTGCCCGTGGGAATCAGCTCGGAGATGGAGGGCACCTCGAGCTTCAGTCCCGTCTTCTTCTGCATCACCTTGAAGAGCTCCTCCCGCTCGGCTTCCGTCTCCGGATAGAAGAGCGCGAGGTGCTCCTCGGCGCGGCCCTGTCGCTTCAAGTCGATGGGCAACAGGTCCGGCCGCGCCGTCATGAGGAACCAGACGATCTTCCCGCGGTACACCGTGTTGCCCATGAACGAGGCGATGGAGCCGAACACGCGGCTGCTCGTGCCCGAGTCCCCGCCCGAGTCGCGGTTGCCCAGGAACGTGTCCGCCTCGTCCACCATCACCGCCACCGGCCAGAGCGCCTTGAGCAGGTTGAAGATCTTCTCCAGGTTGCTCTCGGTGACGCCCTGCCACTGGCTGCGGAAGTTGAGGAACTTCACCACGGGAATGCCAATCTCCCCGGCGAAGCACGACACGAGGAACGTCTTGCCCGTGCCCACCGGGCCGCTCACGAGGTAGCCCATGGGCATCACCTCCATGCGGCCCTTCTTCAGGGCATTGGCCGCCCCGCGCAGCATCTCCTTGGCCTTGGCGTGGCCCGCCACCGCGTCCAGCGTGTTCACCGGCTCGATGAACTCGAGCAGCCCGTGGCACTCGGCCTGGATGAGCTCCTTCTTCTTCTCCTTGAGCTGCTCGGTGGTGATGCGAATCCCGCGCTCGAGCGCCTCGGTGAGCACCCGGTCCAGGTTGATGCGCGACAGGCCCGCCGTCATCTTCGCCAGGGCGGCGAGCGGCACGTCCGACACCGCCGCGAGCTTCTTGCCCTCGAGCTTGAAGCGCACGTACTCCAGGCGCTCCTCCTCCATGGGCAGGGGCAGCTCCAGGGGCGCCACGAAGGGGTTGCGCGAGAGGCGCGGGGAGATGTCCGCCAGGTTCTCCGCCAACAGCACCACCGACACGTCGCCCGCGAGGAACTGCGGATCGTGCGCCCACTTCTCCAGCGTGGCCAGCACGAAGCGGTCCTCGGCCGACAGGTGGCTCATCTCCCCGCCGGGCACCAGCGTCTCGGCGAAGTCGATGATGAGCGCGAGCGAGCGGCCCTCGCTCAGGCGCATGCGCAGGAAGTTCTCGAGGATTTGCAGCGCCCGGGCCGGATCCCTCGGCAGGCTCTTGGCGTAGTCGGTGCCATAGAGCGCGTCGTAGCCGGCCATGGTGCGCTGCAGCTCCTTCTGCGTGTCCGGCGAGGAGGAGCGGATGCCCGAGGAGCGGTCATAGAAGAGGACGTGGTCGCGCCCGCCGAAGAGCTCCTCGGCGAGGAACGTGCGCAGGGTGCCGAAGCCCCGGCTGCCGTCCTCCTGGGTGAGGGGCTGCAAATCCCTCACCGCCCCGTAGAGCAGGAAGGTGTTGACGGTCTTCGTGTAGTACTTCTGGGCGAGCTTGCGCGCCCAAACGGGCAGCTCCGCGAGCGGATCCGCCGCGTCCCCCTTGCGTGCCTTGGTCACGGACTTGCCTCTCCGGCCCCTCGTGGGGGCACTCGCGCCCTCCCGCGAGGGAAGGCGCCTGGTTCTCTTGGCGAGGACTACCTACAACCGCGCTGCTTCTTCAGCCGCTCGTTCACCCGGTTGCTCTTGGGCGCCACGCGCACGTCCACGTCGTCGTAGCAGCGCAGCTTGAGGCTCACCTGCGTCACACCGGACGGCAGGCGCACCAACGCGGGTGTCTGGCCCAGTTCCTTGCCTCCGGCGACGATGGTGGCGCCGGACGGGGAGGACTGCACGTCGACCTCGAAGGTGTCCGGCTCCAACCGCAGCTGCACCTGGGTGGGCTTGCCGTCCGCGCCCAGGCGGACGTTCTGCCGGGCCGGCTTGAAACCGGGGGCGCTCGCCTCCACCAGCACGTCCGTGTCCGCCGGCGCCTCGCCCACGTAGATGGAGGAGGAGCCCTTGGCGCGCACCACCTTGCCATCCACCTTGAGCTCCGCGTCCGGAGGCTGGGTGACGACGAGCATCTGGGCCGTGCGCGCCTCGCGCTCCAGCTCCACCGGGACCGTGGTGGCCGCCGTGCCCTGGGCGATCTCCACGCTGCGCGTGAAGGGCCGGTAGCCCTCGGCGCTCACCATGATCATCGCGGGACCCGCGGGCACCTGTTGGAACAGGGCACCCTTCTTGGGCACATCCAGGTCCGTGCCATTGAAGCTCACGCGCGCATTGGCCTGCACGCTGGCGGGCAGCTCCATCAGGAGGTAGCCCGTGGGAGCCGGCCGCAGCACCAGGTAACCCACCACGAGCAGCACCACGAGCCCCACGGCGCCCAGGGCCGCGAAGAGCGGCAGACGGTTGGCGGGGGCGGAAGCCGCCGGCTCCACGTTGCGCGCGGAGGTGGCGGGGGGCGACTTCGTCGCGGCGGCCGGGCGCGCGGGCGCCGTGGGCGCGGCGTCCGGGGGTGCGGTCAGCAGCAGCTCATCCGTCCGGTCCTCCGGAGGAGGCGTCGCCACCGGCGGCGGCGGCCTCACCGCGGGCATGCCGGCCAGCGAGGCCCGGGGCGGCACGGCCGGCTCATCGGTCCGGCTCACACGCGGCATGCCGTCCATCGTGTTGCGCGCCTGGCGGGCCACGGTGGTGCTCTCCGCGCCGGAGGGCGCGAGCGACGGAGCCGGCCGCGCGGGAGGCGGAAGGCTCGCCGTGAGCCGCGGCAGCGACGGGCGCTGCAGGGGCTGCTCGGTGATGACGGGGGCGCGCGGCACCTCGACGGGCGTCACCGTGCGGCCCGGCCCCATCAGCCCGGGCTGCGTGTTCGGCTCGTCGTCGTCGTACTCGGACTCGGACTCGGGGCCCATCACCTGCGTCGCCCCGGACTCCTCGCGCTGCGGCTTGAACGGCGCGGCCACGGGGGCCGCCGTCAGCTTGGGCATGGAGGCCAGCGTGGGCGAGCGGCGCACCGCTCCCGAATGAGGCCCTCCGGAGGGCTGCGCGGCCAGCGGCACCACCGGCATGCTGGTGTGCGACGGCACGGGCGGCGCCGACGGCGTGCCCCCCTCGATCGCGCTCAGGATGCTCTCGGGGGCGGCGATCTCCGCGTACTCCTGCAGCCGCTGCTTCTCGCGCTCCACGTCCTCCGCGAAGGTGGACTTCATGTACTGCATGAGGTCCTTGCGGCTGAAGATGGACTCGGAGGTGATGAGGAAGCGCTGGAGGTCATCCCCCAGCTCGTTGGCGTACTGGTAGCGCTCGTCCACGTCGCGCGCGAGCGCCTTGAGGACGATCTTCTCCAGGGCCTCGGGGATGCGGCGGTTGTAGGCGCTCGGCGGCACGACCTCGGCCTTGCGCACCTTCTCCAGGACGCTGAAGTCGCTGTCGCCCACGAAGAGCCGCTCGCCGGTGAGCATCTCGTAGAGGCACACGCCGATGGCGAAGATGTCCGAGCGCCGATCCAACGGCAGGCCGCGGATCTGCTCCGGGCTCATGTAGCCGAACTTGCCCTTGAGGATGCCCGCCTGCGTCTTGGTCGCCTTGCCCGCCGCCTTGGCGATGCCGAAGTCGATGACCTTCACCTCGCCCTCGAAGGAGACGAGGATGTTCTGCGGCGAGATGTCGCGGTGGACGATGTTCATGTCCCGCCCCATCCCGTCCTTCTTGCGGTGGGCGTAGTCCAGGCCCTCGCACATCTTGGACACCACGTAGGCCACCAGCGGCACCGGCGCCGGTTCGCTCTTCTTGCGGCCGCGGTCGAAGATGGCCCGCATGTCCTTGCCGGGGATGTACTCCATCGCGATGAAGTAGTTGTTCGCGATCTGTCCCAGCTCCTCGATCTTCGCGATGTTGGCGTGATTCAGCTGCACGCTGATCTTCGCCTCGTCGATGAACATCGAGATGAATTCGTCATCCTCGGCGATGTTGGGGAGGATGCGCTTGATGGCGACGAGGCGCTCGAAGCCGCCGGCGCCGAACATCTTCCCGCGCCACACCTCCGCCATGCCGCCGATGTTGATCCGGTCCAGGAGGAGGTACTTCCCAAACGGGATGGGTTGCCGCTTCGGTTGAGTGGTCGTCACTGGCGCACGAGGCTCGGGGGGTTCGGGACTGGAGCCTATCGACCGCCCATCCACAGGGTCAACCGCGCGTGACGTTCCTCTTCCCGGCGGCACCACGCGTCACGGCGGGGGGACGGGCTCCCGCTCCCCCACGTCGGGTGTCTCCGGCCCGCCCGGGGGCGTCCGACTCCCGGGCGTCTCCCCGAAGGGCGCCTCTGCTCCGGGCGGTGGCTCCTCCTCCGGGGGCACGGGCTGGATGAGCGCGAAGGACGTGTTCCCCTCCGAGGACAGCACCTCGGGGAGGCCAAAGCGCTTGCCGGCAGGGAGGGCGACCAGGGAGACCCAGGCCCGCTCCGCGCCGGGGGCCACGCAGTAGATGAAGGTGCCCACCTCCAGGCCCGGCGCCTGCTCGACGGGTCCCTGGCACCCCTGGCGCACCTGGAGCGACCAGGCGGCCGCGCGCACCCCGCGCACCAGGTACGGCGGCTGGCCCATGTCCTCGACCACCGGGCGCAGCACCTCGGGCGAGGTGGGCACCCTGCCCCCGCGCACCAGCGGCTCGACCTGCTCCCGGAAGCGCCCCAGGGACAGGAAGGCCACGTCCTCGGAGCGCAAGGGCATCTGGTTCTCCGAGAGCACCAGGTCGAAGAAGAGCGCGGTCACCAGGACGATGGGCAGCAGCCGGTAGCCCTTGAAGCCCTCGCCCCGGCCCCGCGTGAGTCCCCACACCCCCACCCCGAGTGCGCCGAGCATCACGCAGAGCACCACCGCGGGCCAGACGAGCGGGGGCGGCGCGAGGAACGCGGACACCTCGGCGCTCCGGGCGCGCACGGCGTCCAGCAGGTCCCCCCCATAGAGCCAGCCGAGGACGAGCAGGCACAGGAGGTTGACGAGGAGTGTCTGGCGCGAGGGGAGAGTCATCCGGCGAGCGTACGGGCGGGGTCCGTGGCGGCGGCGCGATGGCTGGGGAACCAGGCTCCCGCCACCGCGGCGAGCAACCCGAGCCCCACCCCGCCCACCACCACCGTCCAGGGGAAGGAGAAGAAGCTGTCGGGCTTGAAGGGGAACTCGGGCAGCCAGGTGGCGGCGAGCCGATCGATGAGCACGGCCAGGAGGAGCGCGGCGAGGGTGCCCAGCACGCCACCGGCGAGACCCACCACGCCCGCCTCGGCCAGGACGATGTTGCGCACGTCCGCGCGCGAGGCGCCCACGGCCTGCATGACGCCGATTTCCCGGGCCCGCGCGCGCACGGACGAGCTCAGCGCGTGGGCGATGTTCACCGCCGCGAGCACGCAGATGAGGATGGACAAGAGCGCCAGGGCAGACGTGACGAGCGTCACCGCCGCGCCCACGTTCTCCGCGAGCCGCCGCTCCTGGTCGTCGATCTCCAGGCCCATGTCCCGCACCGCCGCCATCAGCTCCGACACCCGGCCAGGGCTCGTGGCCACCAGGGTGACGCCGGAGTACGTCTCCGTGTCCTGGCCCAGCTCGCGGTTGAGGCGCACGGCCACCTCCAGCGGCAGGGTGATGCCCGCGAGCAGCGCCCGGTCCGAGGTGCCCACCACCTGCGCCTGGGCGGAGATGACGGGCACGTTGGGCAGCGGCGCGGTGACGTAGGAGCGGTTGAAGTCCACCGGCAGTTGGAAGCCCTGGAGCATCTGCGACGAGAGCCTCGGCAGGCCGCGGGCCGGGGCGAAGGTGTTGTTGTAGATCTCCAGCAGGCGCGAGGAGATGAGCACCGGCAGCGGCTGGCCCGGCCCCGCGTCCACGAACTTCTCGCGCGGCACGTCGCCCTCGACGAGCCCGGGATCCACCCCCACCACGAGCAGATCCATGCCCATGCGCAGCCGGCGGCCGAAGAAGTCCCCGTTGTAGAGGCTCGCCGCGGGGGCGCGCACGTTCATCTTCCGGTAGACCTTCTCCACGCCGGGCAGCGCCTGGAGCCGCTCCACCATCACCGTGTCCAGCCGGCCCCCACCCAAGAGCGAGCCCAGCGACACCGTGGGCGGCACCACGTCCACCAGCCGCGCATCGGAGGGGAAGACGCGCTCGCGGATGACGCGGCCCACGCCCAGGCCCAGCCCCACGAAGAAGACGAGCGCCCCCACGCCCATGGCCACGCCGAAGGCCGAGAAGAACGCGCCCCGCCGCTCGCGCGCCAGGCTCAACCGCACCAGTCTCGACAGCGCCGCGAGCCTCATGACTGCCCTCCCGCCAGCAGGGGCCGGGCTTCCTCCACCAGCCGGCCCTCCTTGAGCCGCAGCACGCGCCGCGCCGCCGAGCTCATCCGATCCTCGTGCGTGACGGCGAGCAGCGTGAGGCCCTCGTGGTGCAACTCCTGGAAGAGCGAGATGACGCCCGCGCCCGTGGCGGCGTCGAGGTTGCCGGTGGGCTCGTCACACAGCAGCAGCTTCGGGCCCGTGAAGAGCGCCCGGGCGATGGCCACGCGCTGCCGCTCGCCTCCGGACAGCCGCACCGGCGCGCGATCCTTCTTCGCCAGCAGGCCCACCCGGTCGAGCAGTGCCTCGGCGCGCTTGCGCGCGTCGACGGGCGCGGCGCCGAAGTGCGAGGGCAGGAGCACGTTCTCCACCGCGGACAGGTTGGGGATGAGGTGGAAGGACTGGAAGACGAAGCCCACGTGCTCGTTGCGGAAGCGCGCGAGCGCCGGCTCCTTCAAGCCGGTCAGCTTCACGCCCGCCACCTCCACCTCGCCCTGGTAGTCCACGTCCAGGCCGCCGAGCAGGTGCAGCAGCGTGGACTTGCCACTGCCGGACGGGCCCACCACGGCCACGAAGTCCCCCTGCTCCATGTCCAGTGACAAGCCATCGAGCACGCGCACCTCGCTGCCCTCGCCGTCCTGGTAGCGTTTGACGATGTCGCGCGCGCGGATCACGGGCGGGCCGCCAGCCAGAGGGTGAGTTCCGCCTGCAGGGCCTTGTCCTTGCCGGACACGGCCAGCGTCACCGCGCGCAGGTCATCCGTGGCGTCCAGGAAGCGCACCGTGGTCGCCTTGATGGCGAAGCCGCCAATCCCCCACGCCTCGGAGGGCAGCGCCTTCACCGCCTCGGCGAGCTTCCGCAGGTCCAACACCGCGCCCAACGCCGGCTCCTGGAGCACCCCACGCAGTTGCTCCGCCACGGGAGGCGCGCCCGGAGCCGCCGCGAGCCGGGGCAGCATCGACTCCAGCCGGGCCCGCGGCGCCGCGACCACCACCTTGTCCCCCACCGAGGCCAGGTGCGCGCCCTCGCCCCGCGCGTACGTGGTGAGGTAGACGCGCTGGCCATTCACGTCGGTGGGTTGGATGTCGGCGCCGAAGCGCTTGGCGACGGGGGGCAGCTTCTCCAGCAGCGAGGCGACACCCGCCGCGTCCTTGCCATCCCCCACCGCCACCAGCTGCACGTAGCGGAAGGGGTTGGTGCGCCGGGGATCCAACGAGGGCAGGCCCGCGCCCAGTTGCACCGTGGGCGACAGGGACACGCCCGCCACGCTGCCGGGCTCGAGCCGATCCAGCAGCTCGCCCTTCACGTCGAAGCCGCTTTCCTGCACCGCCCGGGTGACGAAGGAGCCCGCCAGGTAGGGCCAGAAATCGTTGAGCCGCGCGGGGTCGCCCTGGTAGCGCAGCACGAGGAAGCTGTCCTCGGGCAGGTAGCCGAGCAGTTCCGCCCCCTTCTGGGGAGAGAACGCGGCGAGCGTGTCCTGGGCCCCGGGCCACGGCGTGTCCATGCGCACGGTGAGGGCACGATCGCCGAGCGAGCCCACCAGCGTCACCCCCTGGGTGGTGCCCGCCGGAACGAGGAACCCCACCCCGCCGGGAAGGAAGGCGTAGAAGTCGCGCTCGGTGGGCAGCCGCTTGAGGGAATCGGCCAGGAGCGGCTCCCCCTCGAGCGACTTTTCGAGGGGAAGCGTGGCGAAGCCGGAGAGCCGGGGCACCACCTCACCCGGTCCCACCAGGGCGTAGCCGTCGGTGAGCAGCAGGCCCAGCGAGGGCGCGCTCGCGGTGGGACGGCTGAAGGTGAGCAGCGTGCCGCCGGGGACCTTCTGCTCCGCGCGCTCGGAGGCGCCCAGCCTGTCCCGGGCCAGCCGGGCGAAGGTCTCCGTCAACAGCTTCTCGTCCTTCATCCCCAGCACGGAGAAGGCCTGCTGGCCGCCGAGCAGGGCCACGCCCACGCCGCGCGAGGGCTCGATGCCCGCGGCCTCCATGGCCTGGCGGTTGCGCAGGTCCACGCCCACCTGACGCATGATGCTGGAGACGAGCGCCTCGGCGGACTGGGCGTTCTGGAGCTGCGCGGCGAAGTTGGCCAGCTTGAGGTTCTGCAAGCGCGCGAGCTTCTCGCCGAGCACGCCGACGTCCGGCACGACGAGCGACACCTGGGCGTCGCGGGGCAGGAAGCGGGCGGGGTTGAACGTCTTCACGCCCTCCTGCTTGTCACCGCAGCGGGAGCAACCGGCGAAGACGAGCAGCACGAGCAGGAGCCAGGGTGAGGCGCGGCGGAGCATAGAAGGGAGAGTGCAGACGGCCTCGGCCCCGGAGTCAAATTCTTCGTGCGGGCTTCCGGGGCCCCCGTCCAGGAACCAACCGGTCAGCGGGTACGCCGACACCTCGCCCGGCCTAGCGGACGCGCGTGCCGTGGGGCAGCGGCGCCGAGGTCTCCTCGCTGAACTCCATGAAGCGCTCCATCTCCCGCACCGTCTCGTCCGTGGCGCTCGCCCCGGCGCTCAGCACGTCGAGCTGCCGCGACACGCTCTCCGGATCCCGGATGGCGATGGACTGCTCGTGCGTGAGCCGCATCAGGTCCTCGATGCTCGCGAGCTGGTGGCTCACCACCTCGCGGCTCTCTCCCGCCAGCTCGAAGCGCGCGAGCCGGCGCTTGAGGATCTCCAGGCGCTTCTCCTTCACGTCCTTGATGCGCGCGTTGGTCTCCTGCGCCAGCTCCGCCTCCAGCGAGCGCACGTCCTTCTCCAGCGACTGCCGCTCCGCCGGGTTGAGGTACGCGCGGTACTGGTTGAGCGCGGCGATGAGCCGCAGGAAGGAGGTGAGCAGCGCATCCAGCCGCTCCTCGCTGCTGGTGGCCAGCACGCGGCCTCCCGGCAGCCGCGCGTAGTTGGCGAGGATCTTCTCCTTGAGCCCCACCAACTGCTGGTAGTGCTCGCGCTGCGAGGGCGCCAGGTCCTTGAGCAGCGCCTCCACCTGCTGCCGCGCGGCCTCCGTGTCCTGCGCGTCGGGCCCGCGCGAGCGCACCGCCCGCTTGAAGCGCGAGGAGGAGAGAGCCCCCACGAGGTACACCCCCTCGACGCCGAGCGCCACCAGCGCGGGCAGCGGCTCGCCGGTGAGCGCCGCCGACGCCCCGGCGGTCAACAAGCCCACCAGGTTGGCGGGCATCAGGAAGGCGGCCTTCAGGAAGTTCGGAGTGCGGGCCACGTCAGTTCTCGCCAGCGAGGCGCCTCGCGGACAGGGGCCTCATGGCCCTCGCGCCTCCGACACGTATTTCAGCGCGCCGAGATCGCGAGTGTCCTCGGCTGGCGGTGCCTTCGCCGTGCGCCTGATCTTCTGGTAGAGCGCCGAGGCGCTCTGGAAGAGTTCGTCATAGGTGACGGGCGCCTCGCCGGAAAGCCCGAAGAAGGCCCGATTGTCCGCCAGTGTCGCCGGGGGAGCGCTGCGGATGGCCTCGGACGGGTCTCCCAGGTAGGGGGCCACCTCGCCGAGCAGCCGCGCCGCGGGCCCTGGATCCTTCGCCACGCTCTGCCCCGCGTCCAGCAGGCCGCGGATGATGCGCCGCATGGCGTCCGGGTAGCGCGCGGCGTAGTCGCCCCGGGCCACCAGCACCGTGGCTACCAGGTGCGGCGCGTCCGCCGTGGTGGCCAGCACCTGACCGCCCCTGTCCCTCGCGGCCAGCTCCACGTCGCCCCACAGGCCCGCCACCGCGTCCGCCCGGCCCTCGCGCAGCGCCCGGCCCGCGTCCAGCGTGGAGGGCAGGTCCACCCACCGCACGTCCGACATGCGCAGGCCCGCGCGCGAGAGCACCCACAGCGCGAAATAGGAGGAGGAGCCCGCGGGGTACACGCCCAGGCGCTTGCCGCGCAGCTGCGCGAGCTCCGTCACGCCCACCGCCGCCAGCGCCTCCTGCCCGCGGCTGCGGCCCACGAGCAACACCGTGCGCGGCGCCGCGTCCCGGAGCGCGGGCAGCCATGCCGCCAGCCGGTCCACCGAGAGCACCGCCAGGTCCACCCCGCCGTGCTCCGCGCCCACCGAGAGCGCCTGCCGCAGCTCGTCCTCGTTGGCGAAAACGACG
Source organism: Cystobacter fuscus DSM 2262 (assembly GCF_000335475.2). Lineage (NCBI taxonomy): Bacteria > Pseudomonadati > Myxococcota > Myxococcia > Myxococcales > Archangiaceae > Cystobacter > Cystobacter fuscus. The sequence continues at coordinate 349,231 of NZ_ANAH02000006.1, forward strand.
GCGCGCGCGTCCATGGCATAGGCCGTCTTGAGCACGCCCTGCGCCGCGCCCGGGGCAGGCGCGGGGTTGTCCAGCGTCGAGGCGCCCCCCGTGGCCAGGAGCAGCGCCGCCGCCGAGCCGCGCGCGGTGAAGCCGATGAGGGTGGGCCGCAGGGGCACCGAGGCCAGGTCCGCCATGGGCGCCGTCACGCCCGCGGGGAAGTCTCCCGGCGACAGGCGCACGGCGTCCTTGGCGGCCGGGAAGAAGCGCGCCTGGAGCCGGTCCAGGTACCCCAGGGGCGAGGCCAGGAGCCACGCGGCCCCCAGGGCGCACAGAATCAGGAACGGAATGAGGCCGGGTCCGCGTCGCAACGCCATCAGAGCGGCCTCCCTCGTCCCACGGCTACTTGATCTCCACCTTCTTGCCGATGGTCTTCTCCGGACCGGCGCTCACGTCGGACACCGGCGCGGGGCTGTCCAGGCCCATCTCCATCTTCATCTGCTTCACGAGGTCCATCGCCTGCAGGTGCTCGGCGTCCTCCTCGATCTGCACGGCCTGGTGGTCCACCGAGTCGAGCGCCATCTGCATGCGCGCCTCGTTGACGGCCGCCTTCTCCTGCACCTTGCGCAGCATCTCGCCGTGCGTCTGGTCGATGCCCGCGACGGTGAAGGACTCCATGGCGTCGGCCACCTTGGACTGCCACTGGGCGCGGCGCGCGTCGCGGATGGCCGTCATGGCCTCCTGCGTCTTGCGCTCCTTCTCACGCATGAAGGACTTCTTCAGGCTGAGCGACTTCTCGTACGCCTGCTTGGCCGTGTCCAGCTGCTGCTGGTTGCGCTCCAGGGCGCCCTTCTCGATCTGCAGCTTGCTCGCGTACTGGGCCGCCAGGTCGTCACGCCCCGCCTGGATGGCCGCCTTCACCTTGGCCGTCAGGTCGCGGATGTCCTGCTGGTACTTGGCGTTCTCCTTCTCCAGGAGCGTCAGGTTCGCCCGCACCATGGCGATGGACTCGTTCATCTTCGGTACCTGATCGTTCAGGTCCCGGATGTTCTGCTCGAGGATGAGCTCCGGATCCTCGATGGAGGAGACGAAGAAGCCAGCGAAGCTGCGCATTGCCCTCTTGAACCGTTGCCACATGGCGGGTGTCGACCTCCTCCACTGCGAGTCCTTGGGGGACTACCTTACACCAGCCCACCCAGCTTACCACGCGTGCCGAATCTCCTGCGTTTCTACGCTTCGCGCACGGGGTTCATTGCCAGCGGGCCCTCGGGGCCCTGGTGGGTCCGCCCGGAGTGCGAGCGGACCCGACCTCCGGGAAGCGGGGCGCCGTCAGCGGGCGCGGGCGGCGGAGCGGGCACGGGAGGGGGGCCGGGCGCGCGCGGTGAGGCGGGCGGAGTGGTGGCGGGCATTGGCGGCCACGGCGGCGGCGTCCAGGGTGAGCAGTGCCCTGTCCTTGAGGACGAGCCGCCCATCGATGACCACGTGCACCACGTCGGAAGCGCGCGCGGCGTAGACGAGCGGAGAGAGCACGTCGGCCGGGTCGGACGGCTGGGCGTGCAGGCCGGACAGGTCCACCACGGTGACGTCGGCGCGCTTGCCCATCTCCAGCGAGCCCAGCTCGGCCTCCAGGCCCAGGGCGCGGGCGCCCCCGAGCGTGGCCATCTCCAGGACGCGCTCGGCGGGCATGCCCCGGGGGCCCACCCGTGGCTTGTGCAGCAGCGCCGCCAGCCGCATCTCCCCGAACATGTCCAGGTTGTTGTTGCACGCGGCGCCGTCCGCGCCGAGGCAGACGGTCACGCCCTCGTCGAGCAGCTCCGGCACCGGGGCGATGCCCGAGGCGAGCTTGAGGTTGGAGCCCGGGCAGTGGCACACCACCGTGCCCGTGTCCCGGAGCAGACGGCGCTCGGCGTCGGACAGCCACACACAGTGGGCGAGCGTCACGTGAGGCCCGGTGAGGCCCACCTCGTGGAACCACTCCACGTTGTCCCGGCCGGTGAGCTGGCGCACCCCGTCGCACTCGGCGCGGTTCTCGCTCGCGTGGGTGTGGATGCGCACGCCCTTCTCGCGCGCCAGCCGTCCCACCTCGCGCAAGAGCTTCTCCGTGCAGGACAGGACGAAGCGCGGGGTGAGGGCGTAGCGCAGCCGTCCGCCGTGGGTGCCGTGCCAGCGCTCCAGCAGCGTGAGGCTCTCGGCCAGCGAGTCCTCGGTGGACTCGGCGAGGCCCGGAGGCACGTCGGGCGCGTCCATCATCGCCTTGCCGCCGGTGAGCCGGAAGCCGCAGTCCCGGGCGGACTCGAAGACGGCGTCGTAGTGGCGCACCGTCCCCATGTCGAGCGCGGCCGTGGAGCCCGAGCGGATGAGCTCCGCGAAGGTGAGATCCGCCGAGGCGCGCATGGAGTCCGGGTCGTGCGCGGCCTCGAAGGGCCAGATGCGCTCACGCAGCCAGTCGAGCAGCTCCAGCCCATCCGCCCGGTTGCGGAAGAGCGTCTGACAGGCATGCAGGTGGCCGTGGACGAAGCCGGGCAGCACCACCTGGCCCCTCACGTCCAGCACCCGGAGCCCCGCGCCCCGCGGGCGCAAGCCGCGGCCCACGCGAGCGATGCGGCCCTCCTGGATGAGGATGTCGGCCTCCGCGAGCACCTCGCGCTCGCGGTTCATCGTCACGACGGTGCCGTTGGTGAGGAGGAGGTCCACGGTCCGAGGGGTATTACCACGGTTCATGGCCGCTCCAGCCAAAGACACTCGTCCTCAGCAGGATTGGCCACACACCCGGGTCGTCCCGTTGGGGCACACCGTGGCGTTGGTGCCCTGCTCCCGGCAGGTGACGTTGCAGTTGCCAGTGCCCTGGCAGTCCACCCGGCAGGAGCCCGTGCAGGTGACATTGCAATTGCCCACGCGCTCGCAACTCACCGTGCTGGCGGGCCCCACGGTGAACGCGCAGTTGGACGCATCCGAGCAGCGCTGCCGGCAGTTGGCCCCACACCGGGACTCGCAGGAGCCGACCCGGCCACATTCCAGGTCGCAATCCGTCTCACAGGTGGTGGTGCAGTTGTTGCCCCCGGTGCAGCGGTGCTGGCAGCCATCGCCGCAGCGCACGTCGCAATCCGGGCCATCCGCGCACGCCAGGGAGCAGCCCGGCTCCATGCACTCGCCCGTGCACCGGGGCTCGGGCTTGCACGTGCAGGTATCTCCCACGCATTCCACCTGGCCGCCCTCGAAGATCCGGGCACAGCCAGGAGCCAGTGACAGCAGCAGGAGGACGGGAACGAGGTGTTTGATCATGGCCGCGCATCCTAGGGAGGTGCACCCCACCCCGCGATGGGCTCCGTCCAGTACCCAACGCCCCGCGACCTCTGCTCAGCGCGGGACGGCGGGAGACGCGCGCCCCACGGCCCGCTGGCGTCCCTGCACGAGCATCGCGAGTCCGAGCAGGCCCAGCGTCACCAGGGTGATGATCGCCCCGAGCCGCTGGCCGGGAGCGCGGAACGAGAAGGTGACCTGGTGGGTGCCCGCCGTCAGCCGCACGCCCCGCACCGCCACGTTGGCCGGCAGGATGGAGGCGGGCCGCCCATCCACCGTCGCGCTCCAGCCCGAGTAATAGGCGTCGTTGAGGACCAGCGTGGCGGGCTGGGTGGCCTCCACCTCCAGCACGACCTCCTCTGGCGCGTAGCGCACGAAACGCACCTGGCCGAGCGCTCCGGCGCTCTGGGGGGCCTCGACATGCTCCGGGCCGGGAGGACACTCCAGGACCACTTGCTGGCCGGGCGTGAAGGAGCGGGAGAGGAGCAGGGCCCTGGCCGCGCCTTCATCCGGCACGCACACCGGCGTGGCCAGGTAGGCACGCGGCAGCGTCAGGGGATTGCGCAACAGCAACTCGTTGAAGCGCGGAACCTCGGTGAGGATGACGTCGGGCTCGCCGTTGAGCCGCCGGTACTCCCGCGCGACCACCGTGACGTACTTCACGCCGAAGAGATCCAGGACCCGGCTCGGAGGAAGATCGAGGGGCGCCTGCTGTATTCCCAGCAGGCTCGCGGCCCGCCAGGAGGCGACGGGAAGGTAGGGCCTGGCGCTCTCCAGGTGCCAGAGCGCGGGGGTGCCCGGCCAGAGGGAGTCGAGCATGTTGATGGACTGGATGTCGATGGCGGCGATGCCCTCGATGGCCTCGTGCTCCTGGAGTTCCGGCGCCACGCCATAGACGCGGGGCCGGACGGCGCCGCTGTCCTGCTCGGCCTCCAGAATGGTCCCCACCACATGGGAGGGACTCTCCAGCAGTTCCGGAATGGTCACCTGGTACACGTCCCCGTTGGCCAGGTAGAGGATGACGAGTTGGAGCGAGACGAGGGCCCAGCCCAGGGGGGCGGGCGCTCGCACCCGGAGCAGCACGGCCCCCATCACCCCGAGCGTCACCCCCGCGACCACGGACGCGAGCAGGACGTTGCCGTGGAGGATGTCCTGGATGTCGGGCCGCGGCGTCTTCCAGAGGGCACCGATCACCCCGTGGGAGAACACCCGCCCGCGCCACTCCGCCAGCGCGAACAGGCCACAGAGCGACGCGAGCACGAACGCGGCCCGGCCCAACCCGCGCGACAGGACGGGCTCGCGCAGCACGGCCTGCAGCCCCGCGCCCGCGCCCAGGGCACAGGCGAACATGAAGTAGGGCAGCAACTTCTCCGGATAGCGGAAGACGTTCCAGACGGGCATCCACCGGTACAGCCAGCCATACAGGGGCAGGTGCCGTCCCATCGACAGCGCCAGCACGAGCAGCGCCAGGGCCGCCACCGTCCACGCCAGGGCCCGACGGCGGTGGGCCCAGAGCGCCGCGCCCACCAGGAGCAGAGCGGGCGCGCCCACGTGCACCGAGTTGACCCAGAAGGAATGCATCCCGGTCTGGAACAGCTCATCGGCCATCGCGAACGAGGCCACCGCGTCCGTCTCGGGATTGAGGAAGATGGGGCCGAGCACGAACTCGAGCATCCGCAGGGGATGGAACGAGAAAGAGGTGGCCAGCTCCAAGGTCGACGCGGAGGGCCTCGAATCCCCGAGAATGCCGAGCACGGGAGCAATCTGCACCGCGGCCAGCAGGGCGGCGAGCACGATGAGCAGCACGGCCCGGGACGCCGCGCGCGGCAGGGAGGCACGCTCCGGACGCAGCAGCACGAGCACGAGCACCAGGGCACAGCACAACGCGAAGCTCTGCGGCTCGCCGCTCAGGAGGATCAGACCCAGCGGGAGCGCGGCGGCGGCGGCGCGGCGGGCGGACGGCTGGTGCAGGAAGCGCTCGGCACCCCACAGGGCCCAGGGGAAGGTGGCGGCGGCCATGAGGTAGAGCAGGTTGTTGCTGATGCCCACCAGGTAGCCACCCAGCGCGTAGGTGATGCCCGAGAGCAACGCGGACCCGCGCTCCAGACCCCACTGCCGGGCGAAGCGGTAGGTGCCTCCCAGCGCCGACACATAGGAGCCGAGCGCGATGACCTTGAGCGCCACCCCGAGCGGCAACAGCAGGTACAGCACGTTGGTGGGGTGGAAGACCCCGGAGATGAGCATGCCCGCCAGGGGCTGACCCAACCCGTCGTAGGGATACCAGGCCGGGAACTCCCCCTGGGACACGCGCTCGGCCCAGTACTGCTTGAGCGGGTAGTAGACGAGCAGGATGTCGCGCGCGATGAAGACGTCCGAACTGAACGTCGCCCGGTGGAAGTAGAGCAGCGGCAGGGCGAGGGTGGCCGCCACCATCGCCAGCCGGGACGGACCACGTGACATCAGAGGAAGTCGCTGGTGAACGCGTGGGGCAGCAGCTCCCCGAGCGAGTAGCGCGCCTCGTCTCCCTTGAGGTTGCGGCTGCGCACGGGCAGCTCCCTGGGAGCGAACTCCAACATCACCTGCCGGCACATGCCGCACGGCGGACACGGCGTGGGCGTGTCCACCACGATGGCCACCGCCACCGGACGGCCGCGACCCTGGGCCACCCCCGTCGCCAGCGCGCTGCGCTCGGCGCAGGCGGACAGGCCATAGGAGGAGTTCTCCACGTTGCAGCCCGTCACCACCTCACCATCCGCGTACAGCACCGCCGCGCCCACCGGGAAGCGGGAATAGGGAGCATGCGCGCGCTCGCGCACCTTCGCCGCCGCCTCGAAGAGACTGTCCCAGGGTATGTCCGTGCTCATGAGCCACCTCGTTGGTTGGACTCCGCCTGCTCCACTTCCTCCAGATACTGGGCGATGCGCCGCTCCAACTCGTCCGGCAGGTCCAGGAAGCGCACGTGCGCGGAGGTGCCGCGCGCGCCATAGCTCACGTTGAGCACCTGACCCCGGACCTGGAGCTCCTCGCTCGTGCCGGGCAACTTGAAGCGCGCCTCCACTTCGGTCCCCACCGACAGGGCCGCGCCGTGCCAGGCGAAGCCCCCCAGCGAGATGTTACCCTCTCGGGAGTCGAACGGGTCCGAACTCCCCGCCCTTCGGATCCGAAAGCGCATCGACACCCGGAGCGAGGCCCGCCGCTCATCTCCGGACGATGCACTCATCCTAATCGCTCCAGGATCAACGGCTGGGGCTCGGGTGCCCGAGGCCCACAGGTATAGGCCGCCAACAGTCGCGCCCGCACATCCTCCACCGGCGCCGGGTCATTATAGTGGATGCGTACCAACGGGTCTCCCTTCTTCACCGGCTCACCCACCTTGCGCAGCAGGGTGAAGCCCACGGCGGGATCGATGCGGCTGTCCACCCGCTGACGTCCTGCCCCCAGCGCCACCGCCGCCAGGCCCACCGCCTCCGTCTGGATGCCGGTGACGAAGCCCTCCTCGGTCGCCAGCACGTCCACCTGCGCGCGCGCCTGGGGCAGACGGGAATAGTCGTCGATGGCGCGCGGGTCTCCCCCCTGCGCCTGGACGATCTCCTGGAGCTTGCGCACCGCGCTGCCATCCGCCACCGCCCGCTCCAGCTTTTGACGCGCCTCGGCGAGCGAGGCCGCCCGGCCCCCCAGCACCAGCATCTCCGCGGTGAGCGCCAGCGTCACCTCGGTGTAGTCGGCCGGGGCGCGGCCGCGCAGCATCTCCACGGCCTCCACCACCTCCAGCGCGTTGCCCACCGCGCGCCCGAGCGGCTGGTTCATGTCCGTGAGCAGCGCCGTCACCTTGCGGCCCATCTCCGCGCCCACGCCAATCATCGTCCGGGCCAGGAGCCGCGCGTCCTCCACGGTCTTCATGAAGGCGCCACTGCCCACCTTCACGTCCAGCACCAGCGCGTCGATGCCCTCCGCGAGCTTCTTGCTCATGATGGAACTGCAGATGAGCGGGATGCAGTCCACCGTGGCCGTCACATCACGCAGTGCGTAGAGCTTCTTGTCCGCGGGCGCCACCGAGGCCGTCTGGCCGATGAGGCAGCAGCCCACCTCGCGCACCAGACGCCGGTAGTCGCTCACCGGAAGGTCCACCTTGAAGCCGGGAATGGACTCCAGCTTGTCCAGCGTCCCTCCCGTATGCCCCAGGCCTCGCCCGGAGATCATCGGCACGGGCACCCCGCAGGCGGCCGCCAGGGGCGCCAGGCTCAACGACACCTTGTCCCCGACCCCGCCCGTGGAGTGCTTGTCCACCTTCACTCCGGGCACGTCCCCGAGGTCCAGCACCTCACCGGACTCGAGCATCGCCCGCGTCCAGGCGCCCAGTTCCACCGCGTCCAGTCCCCGGAAGAAGACCGCCATGCACAGGGCGGACATCTGGTAGTCCGCGACGTCCCCCGAGGTATACGCCTCGATGAACGCCCGGATGTCGCCGGGTTCCAACCGATTCCCGTCCCGCTTGGCCTTGATGAGCTCGTAGGGTCTCACGCGCCAAGGCCATAGCAGGAAGGAGCGCGGGCATGCACCCGGAAGAAAAGCCCGCAGTCCCCCATCCACCAACCGGGACCCCTCCGCCATCTGATGATAAAGGGGGGAGGTCTTGATCTCCCTCCGGCACATCCACAAGCGCTTTGGCGCCGTGACCGCCCTGGACGACGTGTCCCTGGACATCGGCACCGGGGAAGTGCTCGCCCTGGTGGGCGAGAACGGCGCGGGCAAGTCCACCCTCATGAACGTCCTCTATGGGCTCTACCACGCGGATGCGGGGGAGGTGCTCGTGGGAGGCCAGCCCGTGCGCCTGAAGAGCCCCCGGGACGCCATCGCCCGGGGCATCGGCATGGTGCACCAGCACTTCATGCTCGTGCCCACCCTCACGGTGGCGGAGAACGTGGTGCTCGGCCGCGAGCCCACGCGCTTCGGTCGCCTGGACCAGGAGCGGGCGTGCCAGGAAGTGGCCGCCACGTGCGAGCGCTTCGGCTTCAAGTTGGACCCCCGCGCCCGCGTGGACACGCTCAGCGTCGGCTCGCAGCAGAAGGTGGAGATCGTCAAGGCGCTGCACCGCGGCGCGCAGGTGCTCATCCTCGACGAGCCCACCGCCGTGCTCACCCCCCAGGAGTCGGATGACCTGTTCCGGGTGGCGCGGGGGCTGGCGGCGGGAGGGCGCACGGTCGTCTTCATCAGCCACAAGCTGCGCGAGGTGCTCAGCGTGGCCGAGCGCGTGGTGGTGATGCGGCGCGGCCGGCGCGTGGCCGAGGTGCGCGCCGCGGAGACGAGTGCCCAGGAGCTGGCGGCGCTGATGGTGGGCGACGCGCGTGCCCTCACCTCCGAGGCCCAGGCGTACCACCCCCCGACGGGCGAGCGGCTGCTGGAGACGCGCGAGCTGACGGCCCGGGGCGAGGACGACCGGCCCGTGCTCCGGGGCGTGTCGCTGGAGGTCCACGCGGGGGAGATCGTCGGCATCGCCGGGGTGGACGGCAACGGGCAGCGCGAGTTCGCCGAGGTGCTCACCGGCCTGCGGAAGGTGAACTCGGGGAGCGGCACGATTCTGGGCGGACCGCTCGAGGGGCTGACGCCCGCGGAGGCGCGGCGCCGGGGCGTGGGCCACGTGCCGGAGGATCGGCTGTGGCGCGCGGTGGTGAAGGCCATGAGCGTGGAGGAGAACGTGGCGCTGGGGCGGCAGGACCAGGCGCCCTTCGCGCGGGGGCCCCGGGTGGACTTCGAGGGACGCCGCGAGCGCACCGAGACGTTGCTGAAGGCCTATGACGTGCGTCCGCCGGATCCGCGGCTGGCCCTGCAGGCGCTCTCCGGCGGCAACCAACAGAAGGTGGTGGTGGCGCGCGAGCTGGATGCCTCGCCCCGGCTGCTCGTGGTGGTGCAGCCCACGCGCGGCCTGGACATCGGCGCGGTGGCGCAGGTGCAGGCGAAGCTGCGCGAGGCGAGAGACAGAGGCGCCGGCGTGGTGCTCGTCTCGTTGGATCTGGAAGAGGTGCTCGCCCTGGCGGATCGTGTCTACGTCTTCTTCGAGGGCCGCGTGAGCGGCACCTTCACCCGGCCCGAGTTCGACGAGCGGGAGATCGGCCGGCGGATGCTGGGAACCGGACAGGAGGTGGCCCATGGGTGAGCGGCTGCGCGCGGTGCTGCCCTCGGTCTTCTCCGTGCTCCTCGCGCTCGCGGTGTGCTGGTGCTTCATCGCCCTCACGCGCGATGCGCGGACCGCCACCGACGCCTACTTCCAGATGCTGCGCGGGGGTCTCGGTGACTGGCCGGCCTTCCTCGACGGGGGACGCGTGGCGCTGCTCACCCGGCCCCTGGGCGAGGCGGCCATCAAGGCGTCCATCCTGTTGCTCACCGGCCTGTCGGTGGCGGTGGCCTTCAAGGTGGGCCTGTTCAACATCGGCGCCCAGGGGCAGATGCTCGTGGGCGCGCTGGTGGCGGCGCTGGTGGGCGCGTGGTGGGAGCTGCCCGGGCCGCTGCACGTGCTCGCGGCGCTGCTCATGGCGGGGCTCGCCGGGGGCACGTGGGCGCTCATCGCCGCCTGGCTCAAGCTCGCCCGGGGCGTGCACGAGGTCATCTCCACCATCATGCTCAACTGGGTGGCGGTGAGCCTGGTGGACAACTGGCTCGTGGTGGGCCCGTTGCGCGCCGGAGCCGGCACCACCCTGTCCACCACGGGCACCCCGGAGATCCTCCCCAGCGCGCACCTGCCGCGGCTGCTCGGGGAGCTTTCGCGGCTGAACCTGGGCTTCCCCCTGGCGCTGGCGGTGGCGCTGGCGCTCTGGGTGTGGCTGTCCTGGCTGCGCACGGGTTTCGAGACGCGCGTGGTGGGACTGGGCGCGGAGGCGGCGCGGGCGGCGGGCATTCCCGTCGCCCGGCGCACCGCGCAGGCCATGGGGCTGGCCGGAGGACTCGCGGGACTGGCGGGCGCGGGGCTCGTGCTGGGCACCGAGCTGCGCTACCCCGGCACGCTGGGCGCCCCCTACGGCTTCGACGGCATCGCCATCTCCCTCATCGGCAACAGCCACCCGCTCGGGGTGACGCTCTCGGCGCTCTTCTTCGGGGCGCTGCGCGCGGGCGGCACGCGCATGCAGCTGCTCGGCGTGCACAAGAGCTACCCCGAGCTCATCCAGGGCCTGGCCCTGCTCTTTGTCGCGGGCCGGCAGGTGTGGCTCGCCCTGCTGCGCCCCCGGCGGCGCGCGCCCCAGGCGTCCGCCCAGGCGACGCCCGCCCCGGGTCCGGAGGTGCCACGTGCTTGAGGTGTTGGAAGCGCTCCTGTCCTCCACGCTGGAGTACTTCCCGGCGCTGGTCTTCGCCACCCTGGGGGCCACGCTGTGCGAGCGCTCGGGCGTCATCAACGTGGGCATCGAGGGGATGATGCGCGCGGGGGCCTTCTGCGCCGCGGTGGCCTCCCTCTCCATGCCCACCCCCGTGGGGGTGATGATGGGCATGCTCGCGGGCGCGGGCATCGCGGCCGTGCATGGCGCCCTGTGCATCCACTGGCGCTCGGACCAGGTGGTGTCCGGCATGGCCCTCAACCTCGTGGCGACCGCCGGCGGCACCTACCTGCTGGAGTCGCTCTACGGGCCCAACGGCACGCCCCCCATCCAGCAGCTCACGCGCTGGCACGTGCCGGGACTGGACGCGGTGCCGCTCTTGCGCGTCTTCTCCGGGCACTCGGCGCTCACCTGGCTCGCCCTGGTGCTGCCCTTCGCCTTCCACGCCCTCTTCTACCGCACCCCCTTCGGCCTGCGGCTGCGCGCCGTGGGAGACAAGCCCCACGCCGTGGCCACGCTCGGCCTGTCCGTGCCCGGCCTGCGCTGGCTCGCCGTGCTCGGCTGCGGGCTGTTCGCGGGCCTCGGTGGGGCCACGCTGTCCACCGCCGTGCTCGACCGCTTCGAGCAGCACACCCCCGCGGGGCTCGGCTTCATGGCCCTGGCCGCCATGGTGTTCGGCCGGTGGACCCCCCTGGGCGCCCTGCTCGCCGCGCTCTTCTTCTCCGCCGGCAACGCGCTGCGCATCGGCCTGGCCTCCAGCGCCCCCGGCCTCCTGAACGTCATCCCCCAGGGCTTCCTCCTCGCCCTGCCCTACCTGCTGACGCTCGCCCTGCTCGGCTTCCAGGGCCGCCGCACCCACGCCCCCGCCGCCCTGGGCACCCCGTACGAGCAGGAATCCCGCTGAAGCCAGGGGAGGCCACGCTCCCCCCGCGGCCTGGAGTTCGTTCCGGACCGTGGGGGCGGTTTTTTACAATATGGGTCCGGGCAGCCCTGGGTCATTTCCGACCAGGAATCAGTCTGGACCCTCCCATCTGACAGAATGGCCCGTGGAAGCGGAACACGCCATCGTCTGGAGAACGCGACAAAGTCCCGTTTTTCCAGGATGCGGTGATTGGCTGTCTCTGTCCAGACAGAGTGGAAAAGACGAAAAGGCAGCGGCACGGAGATGGCATCTAATAGGCGATGCCTGCACTCGGGCATGTTCGCGGAGGAGTGGGGGGGCCGCGAAGGCCAGGGTGCGCAGGCTGGTACCGGACGTAGGGGCAGTATGGGGCGGGATGGGGAAAGGAAGGGGGCCGGCGTCCTGGGGCATTCGAGGGGGGGCCGACGTGAACGACGAACAAAAGATGATGGGTGGGGTGACGTGATGAGCGCGGTGGCGATGGCCTGTTGGCCGCAACAAATGCTCGTGACGGGTGGGGAAGGTCGAGGCCGACTGGCGAGCGTGAACGCCCGCGAGGACGGCGACGAGCAGCACCTGGACCTGTGCACGCTGGCACGCGAGGCGGTCTCGCTGCTGCGCACCGCCGGACACGTGGAGCCCACCGAGGTGCAGTTGGAGCTGCCGGACGAGCCGGTGTTCGCGCGGGTGAATCCGTGGCGCATGGCGCAGGTGCTGCTCCACCTCATCGCGGATGCCGTGGGCGCGCGCCGGAGCGCGCAGAGCGCCAGCAGCACGCGGGCCGTGCGCTTGAGCGTGGAGCCGCAGGACGACTTCGGGGACTACGGCCCCACCATCCAGATGCGCTACATGGGGCGCGGCGTCCCGGCACAGCCCTCGCGCGAGGCGAGCAGCCCGGAGGGACTCGAGGCGGCGCGCGAGCTCGTGGAGGCCCAGGGCGGACACCTCGCGGTGCAGCACCACGGGAACACGGGCACCACGGTCACCGTCACCGTGGAGTTGCCGGACCAGGGCACCGCGAGCTGGTAGCCACGAGGGGCCCCCTGGGTCCGCCGTGAGCCGGGGGCGAGCCCCCGGGCTCCGGGCGCCGGACTACAGGTGGAAGGCGACGCCGAACGTGGCGTCCAGCGTGAAGCGCGCGCCACCCCGGTAGTAGCCGTAGTAGCTGCCGATGGACGGCCCCATGCGCACGTTGAAGTTGATGGCGAGGTTGCGGGCCACGAAGTACTCCAGCCCGCCGCCCACCAGCAGCGGGAAGACGGGGCCGCCGCCCGGACCGAAGATGACGTAGAAGGGCACGTCCACGCCGATGTTGAGCATCAGCGCGCTGCCCACCGGCAGACCCAGCGTGAGGGACAACGGCAGGGACAGGCCCACGTCGGTGTAGTTGTCGTCGTAGAAGTAGAAGAGGGGCCCGGGCGCGAAGCTCAGTCCCACGTTCACCTGCGACGTCTGCAGCAGCATCAACCGCATCCAGGCCTGGAGCTTGATGCCCGGCACCACGCTGGTGACGATGCCCTCGCGGCCGTAGTTGAAGCTGAACTTGCCGCCGATGTCGAAGCGCGACGTGGCCCCGTGCAGCAGGCCCAACGAGATACCCGGCCAGCCGAGCTGGCCATTCAACACGGTGGCACCCTGCCCCACCGTCTGTCCCGAGAGCACGGACCACCCCTGACCCCGGCCGTAGCCCTCCTGCGCCATGGCGGCTCCCGACACGAGGAGCATGCCCACCACGAAACCACTCACGATGCCGCGTTTCACGCTGTGACCTCCGGCTGCCCCCGCTCGCGCGCCAGCGCGAGGAAGGCGTCGATGAACTGTTGGAGCTGGGCCTCCGCCCGGGCGCGCGCGGCGGACACCGGCTCGCCCGGACGGGGCGTCTCCTTCAGCTCGAAGTAGTATTTGATCTTCGGCTCCGTCCCCGAGGGCCGTGCCGTCACCCGTCCCCCCCCCTCCAGCTCGAAGGCGAGCACGTTGGAGGGCGGCAGCTTCTCGCCCTTCTTGTAGTCCGTCACCGCCCGCACCGTGCGCGAGCCCACGCGGGAGAGGGGCGAGGCGCGCAGGCCCTCCATGATGCGCGCGATGACCTGCGCGCCCTGGGCGCCCGGGAAGGTGAAGTTGCGCTGGGCGCTCACGTAGAGGCCGAAGCGGCGCTGGATCTCCTCCAGGTAGCCGGCCACCGTGGTGCCCCGTGCCTCGCACCAGGCGGCCAGGTCCGCGAACACGAGCGCCGCGCCCACCCCGTCCTTGTCCCGCGTCACCGTGCCCACGCAGTAGCCGAGCGCCTCCTCGTAGCCGAAGACGAAGCGGGTGCCCTCGGCGCGCTCGCGCTCGAGGGAGCGGTTGGCGATCCACTTGAAGCCGGTGAGCACCTCGTCGTACGCGGCGCCCAGCTCGCGCGCCATGTCGCCGAGCTGCGTGGAGGACACGATGGTGGTGACCACGTGCGGCGTGGCACCAGCGGCCTGCCTGGCCCCCTGCGCGAGCACGTAGTGGCCCAGCAGCACGCCCACCTCGTTGCCGGTGAGCATGCGCAGCGCGCCGTCCTCCCCGCGCACCATCACCGCGAGGCGATCCGCGTCCGGGTCATTGGCGAGAACCAGGTCCGCGTTCACGCGCCCCGCGGTGGCGAGCGACAAGTCCATGGCCCCCGGCTCCTCGGGGTTGGGAAAGCGCACGGTGGGAAAGGTGCCATCCGGCTGGTGCTGCTCGGCCACCACGTGGACGTGGCGGAAGCCCGCGCGCGCCAGGGCCCGCTCCATCCACACGCCGCCCACCCCGTGCATCGCGGTGTAGACGATGCGCAGCGAGTCCGAACCGCGCCCATGCACGCGCAGCCGGAGGATGGCCGCCAGGTACTCCTCGCCGAGCGAGTCCGGCAGCTCGTGCCACAGGCCGCGGGCACGCGCCTCGTCCACCGCGAGCAGCCGCACCTGGTTGGCGGGCTCCACGCGGGAAATCTCCGCGGCGATCCCCTTGTCGTGGGGAGGGATGATCTGCGCGCCGTTGCCCCAGTAGACCTTGAAGCCGTTGTACTCGGGCGGGTTGTGGCTCGCGGTGACCATGACGCCCGCGGCGGCATTCAGGTGCAGGGTGGCGAAGGCGACGAGCGGCGTGGGCACCAGGGAGGGGAAGACGTGGGCGGGGATGCCCTCGGCGGCGAGCACGCGCGCGGTGTCTTCGGCGAGCTCCGCGCTCAAGCGCCGGCCATCGCGCCCCACCACCACGCCGCGGCGGACGACGTCCGGCACGGTGGCCTTGAGGTAGCGCGCCAGGCCCGCGGTGGTCCGGCGCACCACCGCGCGGTTCATCCGGTTGGGCCCCGCGCCCATGACGCCCCGCAGGCCCGCGGTGCCGAACTCCAGGTCGCCCGCGAACCGGTCCGCCAGGTCCGCCGCGTCCCCGCGCACGAGCACCTCGCGCAGCTCCGCCACGGTGGCCGGGTCCGGATCCGCCCGCAGCCATGCCTCCGCCTTGTCCTTCAGCTCTATCGCGTCCATCTCCACCCCTCCTTAAGCGGTTGCCGCGTCGCCCACGTGGCCGGCCTTCTGCGTCTGTTCAGCGATGGTCACCCGGCGCCCTCGTGCTGTCAGGTGTAGTCGGTGAGCTTCTTGCGGGTCGGCCCACCCTTGGGCGCGTCCCTCTGCCCCTGGCAGTTCACGCAGAACTCCACGTAGGGCACGGCCTCCAGGCGGGCGGGGGAAATCTCATCCCCACACTCCTCGCACTCGCCGAAGGAGTCCGGATCCTGGCGCAGCTTGCCCAGCGCCTTGAGCACGCGCTTCAACACGGCCTCCGAGTTGCGGTTGCGGTTGGAGGCGATGGCCTGGAGCATCTCGTTGAGCGGCTGCTCGTCCTCGTCGCCCCCCACACGCCCCTCGTCGGTGCGGTTGGGCTCGATGCGCGCGGGCGTCTTGCCCGTCAGCTCCGCGTGCAACTCCAGCAGCTTCTGCTTGAACTTCTCGCGCTGTGCGTCGGTCACGGCCTCTCTCCCTCGGTGGGCCAGGTGGTGGGCCAGGTGGGGGCTAGTACTTCGCGGCGGAGGACTGGCCGGAGACGATGGCCACGGAAGCCGAGGCCCCCAGCCGGTTGGCCCCTGCCTGAAGCATGCGCAGGGCGTCGTCGGCGGAGCGGATGCCGCCGGAGGCCTTCACGCCCACCTGGTCGCCCACCACGCGGCGCATGAGGGCCACGTCCTCCACGGTGGCGCCCCCGGGACCGAAGCCCGTGGACGTCTTCACGAACGCGGCGCCCGCGGCCCGGGCCAGCACACAGGCGGCGATCTTCTCGTCGCTGGTGAGCAGCCCCGTCTCCAGGATGACCTTCACCGGGAAGGGCCGGCTCGCCTCCACCACCTGGGCGATGTCCTGGAGCACGAGCGCGTAGTCACGCGACTTGAGCGCGCCCACGTTGAGCACCATGTCGATTTCCCGGGCCCCCTCACGCACGGCCTCGCGCGCCTCGTGGGCCTTGGCGCTCGTGAGCGCCGCGCCCAGGGGAAAGCCCACCACGGCGATGGGCACCGAGGAGGAGCCCGCCAGGATGCCGGCCACCGTGGCCACGTGGCTCGAGTTCACGCACACCGTGGCGAAGCCATGACGCACCGCCTCGTGGGCCACGCGGGTGATGTCGTCGCGCGTGGCCTCCGGCTTGAGCAGCGTATGGTCGATGAACGGGGCCAGATCCGCGGGGCCCTGCACCGTCCCGGGAGGCACGGGCGCGGTGCCCACGACACGGGGCGTGCTGGCGGACGCGGGGGACGCCGACGGACCGTTGCCCGCCGGGACTCCAGGCGAGCTCTTGCGGATGAAGTCGGCGAGCTCCTCGACGACGCGCTGGATGTGCTGGGCCTCGGTCATGGCGCGCGGTCTAGCCCAAGTCCGGGCCACTCGGGAAGCGTCGGCACATGGGATAGAGTCCTGCGGGACATGGCATTCGCGCGGCACCTCTTCGCACTGCTCCTCCTGCTCGCCGCCTCCTCGGGCCGGGCCGCCCCCCTCAAACCCCTCTCCGTCTACTTCTTCGACGTGGGCCAGGGGGACGCGGCGCTCATCGTCTCGCCCACCGGGAAGACGGTCCTCATCGACGCGGGCCCCCCCGAGGCCGATGAGCGGCTGGTGCCCCGAGTGCGCGAGCTCGTCCAGGGGCCGTTGGATCTCGTCATCCTCACCCACCCCCACCTGGACCACCTGGGCGGCATGGTGCGGGTCCTCCAGACGGTGAGGGCCCGGCGCTTCATGGATCCGGGCTTCGACCACCCGAGCGAGGCCTACCGCGAGCTGCTGAAGGTGATGGAGCCGAGGAAGGAGCAGCAGAGGCAGGAAGTGGTGGACCAGGTGATGAATCCCGAACCCAATCCGAGCAACCCCGAGGCGCCGCTGACCATCGGGCTGGGCGAGGGCGCGTCGCTCAGCATCTACTGGCCGCGCGCACCCCAGCAGCCCTTCCTGAAGGGCACCCGCTCGGACGCCAACTCCAACTCCATCGTCGCCCGGTTGACCTATGGCGGCACGTCGTTCCTGTTCATGGGGGACGCCGAGGCGGAGACCGAGGCGGCCCTGCTGGCCAGGCCGGTGGACCTGCGCGCCACGGTGCTGAAGGTGGCGCACCACGGGGGCCGCTACTCCTCCACCGCGCCCTTCCTCGCGGCGGTGCGGCCCCAGGCGGCCGTCATCTCCTGTGGCGTGGGCAATGAGTATGGGCACCCCACCGCGGAGGTCCTCCAACGACTCGGGGCCCAGGGAGCGCGCGTGCTGCGCACGGACCGCGACGGAGAGGTGCTCGCGGTGAGCGACGGCGACCGGGTGACCTTCACGACCCGCGAGGGCAATGCCCCGCCCCTCGTCGTCTCCGGTGGACCGGCGGGCCCCTCCGCTCCCCTCGCCCCGCCCGTGGACGTCCCCCCGCGCGCGGACTCCCCGAAGACGCAGCACGCGGCCCCCTCGCCCGGCACGGGCCCGACTCGCTACGTGGGCCTCAAGGGCAGCAAGGTCTTCCACCGTGAGGACTGCGCCACCCTGCGGCGGTCGAAAACGCAGGGGCGCACGATATACACGGATCGCGACGCCGCCCTGCGCGAGCGCCGGCCCTCCGAGGATTGCAAGCCATGAGCCGTCCGCTACGGACCTTCATCACCCTGTTGGGCCTGTGGCTCCTCGGAGCCTGCGAGAAGCCCACCGCGCCCCCGCCCCCCGCGGCGGCCAAGGCCGCCCAGGCCACCCCGTTGCGCTACTTCGGCCGGCCGGCCGATGGAAAGCTGCACGTCTACTTCCTCGACGTGGACCAGGGAGACGCCACGCTCATCGTCTCGCCCACCGGGCGCACGGTGCTCGTCGACGCGGGCCCCCCCTCCGCGGGAGCCCACCTGGCCAACCGGCTGCCCGAGCTGCTCACCGGAAAGCTCGATCTGGTCATCCTCACCCACCCCCACGTGGACCATTACGGGGGACTGTCGGCGGCCCTGGGCGCGGTGGGCGCGCGGCGACTGCTCGAGCCGCAACTGCCGGGCACGCCCGCGGACTACGACGCGCTGCTGGGCGCGATCGGCACCAGCGGCATGGAGGTGTTCTCCCCCGCGCCCCCGGCCAACGCCGAGCCGCTGCGCCTGCCCCTGGGCGGAGGCGCGGAGCTGACCGTGCTCTGGCCGCGCGCGCCCACCGAGAAGCTGTTGACCGGAGACAACCCCCAGGAGCTCAACTCCATCGTCCTGCGGCTCACCTACCAGGACACCAGCGTGCTGCTGCCGGGCGACGCCCTGGAGAAGACGGAGCAGTACCTGCTGGCCCGTGGGGCGCCGCTCCCCTCCACGTTGCTCAAGGTGGGAGCCCATGGCGCCGCCACGGCCAACAGTGCCGCGTTCCTCGACGCGGTCCGGCCCCGGGCGGCCCTGGTGTCCACCGGCGCGGGCAGCCCGGAGCTCGCTCCGTCCCGGAACGTGCTCGGACGGCTGGAGGCGATGAAGGCGCGCGTCTTCCGTACCGACCGGGATGGCGAGGTGCACGCCGTGAGCGACGGTCAGCACTTCACCCTCACCCCCCAGCGGCACAGCGCGGGCAGCGGGCCGGGGGAGTCCGAGAGCTTCGAGGGAAAGCTGGACCCGGCCGTGGCGGAGCGGGGTGATGCCGGCACGCCCGCGAGGGACGCGGCAACGGCCGCACCGGGCAAGACCGAGGTGGCGGCCGCCTCCAGAGCACAGCCCCGAGGGGGCCCGGCGAGCGGCCAGGGCGTGGACATCGATCTGGACAAGGCCCCCCCCCCCACGCCGAAGACGGTCCGGGAGGAGCGCGCTCCCTCCCCGGCCGACGGCCGGACGCGCTACGTCGCCAGCCGCAAGAGCGATGTCTACCACCTGCCCGACTGCCCCGCCGTCAAACGCATCAAGGACGAGAACCGGCTCAACTTCACCACCCGCGAGCAGGCGGCCAGCGGCAACACCCGACGGCCCGCCAGGGACTGCCACCCATGAAGCGACGAGCACCGCCCAAGTCCAAGGTCACCGTGGATCGCATCGAGGAGGACGTGGCCGTGCTCGTGGTGGACGGGCGCGAGGTGCGCCGTGCGCGCGCGGAGCTGCCCCCCGGCGTGCGCGAGGGCGACGTGCTGGACCTGGAGACGATGACGGTGGACACCGCCGCCACCGAGCGCCTGCGCGACGAGGTGCGCCAGGCCCGGGAGCGCGCCCTGAAGAAGGCGCCCCCTCCCGGGGACTTCGACCTGTAGGGCTAGCCGGACCTCGAGAGCACGAGCTGGATCTCCACCTCGACGTCCCCCCCCGAGAACTTGGGGAACACCATGCGCTGGGCGCGCTCGATGAAGCACTCGCCCGAGGGCGAGCCGCCGATGTCGGGGCGATCCATGGCCACCTTGGTCACCTCGCCCGAGTGGGTCACCGTGGTGGTGAGCAGCAGCTTGCCATTGCGCAGCCGGGGGTTCTTGCGCAGCGCCTGGGCGATGCACGTCTTGAACGAGGAGCGCGAGCGCTCCACCACGCGATCGATTTCCTCCTTGGGAGGACCGGATGCGGGCGCGGGCGCGGGCGTGGGCGTGGCCGGCTGGAGCGGAGCCACCTCGATGTCATCCGTCCCCTCGGCGGCGGGGGCGGCCTGGGTCTCGCTCCCAGCGAGGGCGGTGCCCGCGTCCGCGAGCGCCGCACCCGGGGCCTGCTCCCCCGGGGCCTGCTCACCCGGAGCCTGGGCGGTGCCGTCCGGCTCCGCGGGCGCCGGCACCGCTTCACCCCCCGCGGACGGCTCGGCGGAAGGGGACTCGGCGGCGGGAGTCTCGTTGGTGGGCGCCTCGGGCGACTCGCCGGAGGGCGCCTCGGCCTGGGGCTCCGCAGCGGGCCGTGGGGCGGGAGGCTGGCTGGGGTTGCCCATCAGGACGTTGCGCAGCTCCTCGAGCCCCTCGGGTGTGAAGACGGACACGGTCCGCGGCACCGTGTTGCCCTCGGCGTCCGTGCCGTAGACGCGCAGTGGCACCACCTGTAGCTCGGTGAGGGCGATCACCGCCCCCACGGGGAGCAACACCAGCAGCAGCAGGACGAGGGCCACCTTCGCGCCCACCCCGCGACCCCCGGCCTTCCCCGCCCGCGCCTTCTTCTTCACGGGCCCGCTCGGAGGCTCTTCCGCCACCTGGTTGACCGGGGTGTGTTCGTCATCGAGCCCGGCGAAGCCCCCGCGCGCGTCATACCCCGCGGCGCGCTGCTGCTCGGCGGCGGGAAGGTCCAGGTCGGAAAACAGCTCCCCGAGGGGCGCGGCGGCGGCCTGGGCGTCGGCGACGGCCATGGGCCCGGTGTCATCGGCCTCCGGCTCCCACGGCGTGGAGTGCTTGACGCGGGAGGCGGGGGCCGGAGCCGGTTCGGGCTCGGGCTCGGGTTCCGCCTCGGGTTCGGGTTCGGTACGCCAGCTCGTCTGCGAGTCGGGAGGCGGCTCGGGTTGCCACGAGGTGGAGGAGCGCGCCATGGCGGGCTCGGGCGGAGGGATGGGCTCGGCGGGGGGCGGAGGCTCCTCGGGCAGGAAGAGCCCCTCGAGCGCGGGCAGGTCCTGGCCCCGCTTCCAGTCCGCCATGCCCTGCTGCCAGAAGTAGCTCCGGGCGGTGACGGTACCTTGCGCCACCATCTCGCGCAGGGCCCCATCCTCCAGCGGCCCCTCCTGCTTGCCCTTGACCATCACGAACCAGGGCGCGGCCGCGTCGCCCACCGGCATGGCGCGCGTGGGCTCGTCCTCCCAGGACGTCGCCGACACGGCCTGGGCCTGGGCTTGGGCCTGGGCCGCCTCTTCCTCGGCGAGCGTGCGGTCCTGCTCGCGCAGCCGCTCCACGTCCGCCAGCGACACGACGCGCGTGCTCTCCTCCATCTCGGCGGGAGGGCCCTCCACCGAGATGACGTTCTGGCAGTTCTTGCACCGCACCTTGACGGTCTTGCCGCGAACCTTGTCGTCCGCGATGGAGTACCGCCGCTCACACTTGTTACAAGAGAAGTTCAAAGGGGATGTCCCGCGCACGCACACCGGGGCGAGCGTGGGGAATGCTAACCCCATGGCGGTGGAGTGCAAACCACCGGGTTGACTCCGCCTGTCAGCCCAACTAAGAGCCGCCTCCCCTACCCTCTTGACACAGATAGAAGGTGGCGCATGCCCGCGAAGGACCTCGGGAACAAGCACGTCTGCTTCAAATGCAGCACGAAGTTCTACGACATGAAGAAGCCGGACCCCCTGTGCCCGAAGTGCGGCGCGGATCAACGCGAGAGCCCCGCCCTCAAGGCTCCCGCCGAGGGGGGACGCCGGGGCCGACTGGCCGCGGCGCCCAAGATCATCGAGCCCGCCGAGCCCGAAGAAGCCGAGGTGGGCGACGAGGAGGAAGTGGCGGAATTCGAGGACGAGGACGCCGAGGTCGCGGCGGACGACGAAGAAGAGATCTGAACGGTTGGCGGGGTTCCCTCGAGAGCAATCCCGAGGGGCCCCACGGCCTCACGCCGGATCGCGCTGCTGGGCGACGGCCATCTGATGGAGGGTCTGGCGCAGCTGCTCGTAGCGCAGCGGCCCCAGTGTCTGCACGCCCACGGGACGGCGTGGACCCTTCCCGGCGACCCGTGGCCGGGACCGCGGTGTACGGCGGGGAGTGGGTCGCTTCTTGGGCTGCATGGGTGTCGTCCCCCAAATGGTCTGCGCTCCCTGTAGCAGGTTTTTCATCTCCACCACAACTTTCTGATGAGGGTGCGCCAACCCGCTCGCTTGTCCGGCCGGCGAGGTGTCCGGGGCAGCGCGGACGTGATGGGTGCGTCTTGCGAATGTGCCCGCGCGGAGGGATGAGGAAGGGACGATTTGGGCGTTGGACCCTTCAAACCCTTGTTGGTAGAAGGGGCCGGGCCCCGGGGTAGGGTCC
Source organism: Cystobacter fuscus DSM 2262 (assembly GCF_000335475.2). Lineage (NCBI taxonomy): Bacteria > Pseudomonadati > Myxococcota > Myxococcia > Myxococcales > Archangiaceae > Cystobacter > Cystobacter fuscus. The sequence goes on from NZ_ANAH02000006.1 coordinate 371,092, forward strand.
CCATCGTTGGAGGCAGGGAATTTGCGGGAGAAACTGAAGGCTCTGGCGGAGCTGCAGAAGGTGGACCTCGAGGTCGCCTCGCTCCGGAAGGCCGCGGACGTGCATCCCCGGCAGCTGGCGGAGTTGGAGCGCGAGTTGGGCACCGCGCGCAGCGCCATCGAGGCGGAGCGCAACCGGGTGACGGACATCGAGCGGCAGAAGACCACGCTCGAGCAGAACATCACGGACGAGAAGGACAAGGTGAAGAAGTGGGAGGCGCGGCTGGCCGAGCAGCGCTCCACCCGCGAGTACTCCGCCCTCGCCCGTGAAATCGACATCGCCAAGAAGGCCAACCAGACGATGGCCGACGAGCTCGTGGAGCTGAGCAAGACGCTCGGCGCGGCGCGCGAGGCGGTCAAGGCCAAGGAAGCCGAGTTCGCCGCCCGCCAGGAGCAGCTGTCGGCCCGCATGGCCGAGCTGCGCTCAAAGCAGAGCCAGGCCGAGGGCCAGGTGAAGGAACTCGAGGGCAAGCGCGCCTCGGTGTCCTCGGGAGTGGACGCCACCCTGTTGCGCCGCTACGAGGCCATCCGCAAGAAGCGCATGCCGGCGCTGGTGGGCGTGGTGCTCGGGGGCACGTGCCTGGGCTGCCGGATGAACGTGCCGCCGCAGCTCTACAACAACCTGCGCGTGTCGCTGGGCACCGACGTGTGCCCCTCCTGCAACCGCATCATCTACGCCGTCGAGGCGCTCGAAACGCCGGCCGAGAAGTAGCGTTGAGCCGGCCGGTCCCCCCCACCCTCGTCGACATCCTCCGCCACATCGCGCGCGAGGAACCGCTCACGGGGACGGTGCGGGCCTTTCCCGGGATGACCCGCGAGGACATGGGCCGCCTGCTCGAAGCCGCGGCCGAGCACCTCACAGCGCTTTCCCTCGAGCCCCCGCCGCCTCCTCCCCCGCCCGGGGTCCGGCGTCACCGGCGGCCGCCGCGCTGAGCCCACGCGACGCCAGGTGCCGCGCCGCCCCGCTTCCGTGTTATGAGACTCGGGCCGGAGTGGTCCGGGTGAACGCTGGTCACCGCGGGACTGGGTGACGGGAGGAAAGTCCGAGCTCCACAGGGCAGGGTGCTGGCTAACGGCCAGTCGAGGCGACTCGCAGGAAAGTGCCACAGAAAACAAACCGCCGGTTCCGCGAGGGGCCGGTAAGGGTGAAACGGTGCGGTAAGAGCGCACCGCGTCCGGGGTGACTCGGACGGCACGGAAAACCCCACCTGGAGCAAGAGCCAATAGGAGCGCGTCCCTCTCGGGGGACACGGGTTGCCCGCCCCATGCGCTCGGGTTGCTCGCTGATGAGGCCCCTGGGCAACCAGGGCCCTAGATGAATGTTCACCGCCCATCCCGAAAGGGGTGGGGACAGGACTCGGCTTACAGGGCCACTCCGGTTTTTTTCCCACCCGCGCGTGGCATCAGCGCGCCACGGGAATCTGCATGAGCAGGATGCGGCTGCGCCCGTCGTTGCGCACCGCCTCCGGGTTGTTGAGCTGCAGGCGCCCGTCCGTCTTCGGCTCCCAGAAGCCCATCCACACGTTGATGGTCCGCGCGGACGCGCCGGGCGGAAGCGCGATCATGAACTCGTCCTTCACCGTCTCGCCCACCTTCCACTGGGTGGTGGGGTAGAGCCCGCCCGCGGGCTTGTGGTCCACGTTGAGCCGCTCCATGCGGCCCTCGGCGTCCTCCACGTGGACGAAGATGGTGTAGTCCTCGTCCAGGGGCTTGAGCACCTTGAAGTAGGCGGTGACGCGCGCGGAGTCGCCCGGGGCGAGGCGGCCCGGCTGGAGGTTGGCGCCCACCAGCTCCACCTTGTCCTCGAAGTTGGCGCCGCCCTTCGTGGAGAGCGTGGGCACCTGGGTCACCACGGACTGGCGCCGCTCGTTGGGGCTGGCCCCTCCAGGTGCCTCGACGATGCAGGCACCGAGCAGGAACACGGGAACGAGGAGGGCGGGGAGCGCGAGGCGTCGCATGACGGGAGCGGTTCTAGCGGCTTCCCCGCACGGCATCCACCTGCCCGTGGTGGACAGTGGGCGGCGCGCGCCGAAGACAGGGTAGGACTCCCAGCACGTCTTGCGATATGCGGTGCGCGCCATGCAGACGCCCACCGCCCTTCCCTTCCTCCTCGCGCAGGCGCCCTCCCCCCAGCCCCCGGCCACGCAGCCCGGCGTGCCGGAGACGGGCACGCCCCCACCTCCGCCCGGCGGCGGCCCCGTGGACACCGTGGTGGGCGTCGGCGTCGCGGTGCTGTTCGTGGCCCTCCTGGTGGCCGCGGCGCGCAAGCTCTTCTTCAAGCGCCGCCCCGAGCTGCCCGGCAAGCCAGCCGCGCCCGCGGGCAAGCCCGAGCTGCCCGCGGAGAGCCCGGAGCTGCGCATCGAGCTGCCGCCCACCGAGGCGGAGCTCGCCCGGCGCCGCGAGGCGGAGGAGATTCATGCCCGGGCCGAGGCCCTCACCCGTCAGCGCGAGGAGACCGCGCGCGCCGCCAGGGCCGCCACCAGCGCCGAGGAGCGCGCCCGGCTGGAGGCCGAGGTGCGCGCCCTCAAGGAGCGCGAGGAGGAGGAGAAGCGCGCCGAGTACCGCGCGAAGAAGGCGGTGGAGGACGAGGCGCGCGAGCGCCGCAAGCGTGAGCGCGAGGAAGCCGAGCGGCTCGTGCGCGAGGAGAAGGAGCGCGCCCAGGCGGCCATCGAAGAGGCCCGGCGCGCCGAGGAGGCGGCGGCCCGCGCCAAGGTGGAGGCCGAGGCGGGCCGCACGCTCGCGCAAGGGTTGGATCGCACGCGCAACCAGGGCTTCATGGCGCGGCTCAATGGCCTGTTCGGCGCCAACCGCCAGGTGGACGAGTCGGTGCTCGCGGAGATGGAGGAGATCCTCTTCACGGCGGACATCGGCGTGCGCACGGCGTCCAACCTCGTGGAGGTGGCGCGCGAAAAGCTCAAGCGCAACGAGCTGAGCGACGCGAGCCGCATCAAGTCGCTCATCCGCGAGGAGGTGACGCGCATCGTGGACCTGCCGGTGCCGCGCACGCTGGAGGGCGGCGGCCCGCCGCACGTGGTGATGGTGGTGGGCGTCAACGGCGCGGGGAAGACGACCACCATCGGCAAGCTGTCCGCGCAGCTCACCGGACAGGGCAAGAAGGTGGTGCTGGCCGCGGGCGACACGTTCCGCGCCGCCGCCGCCGAGCAGCTCGACGTGTGGGCGGACCGGGCCAAGGCCGAGCTCATCAAGGGCAACGAGGGCGCGGACCCGGGCTCCGTCATCTTCGAGGCCATCAAGAAGGCGCAGGCCTCGGGCGCGGACGTGGTCATCGCGGACACGGCGGGCCGGCTGCACACCAAGGTGAACCTCATGGACGAGCTGAAGAAGGTCAAGCGCGTCATCGACAAGGCGCTCCCCGGGGCGCCCCACGAGGTGCTGCTGGTGCTCGACTCCACCAACGGCCAGAACGCCATCCAGCAGGCGCGGCAGTTCCACGACGCGGTGGGCGTCACGGCGCTCGCGCTCACCAAGCTGGATGGAACCGCCAAGGGCGGCGTCATCATCGGCATCTGCGACGAGCTGAAGCTGCCCGTGGTGTGGGTGGGCGTCGGCGAGAAGGTCGCCGACCTGCGCCGCTTCGAGCCTCGCGAGTTCGTCCAGGCACTGTTCGACTGATGCTCGACTGACGCTCGACTGACGCCTACGGCTGCAACCCCTTCATCAGGCCCGGCAGCAGTTCCTCCATGAGCTTGAGCGTCTCCGGGTCCATCTGGCCCCCGCCGCCCAGCAGCGCCCCCAGGTTGGGCTCGCCGAGGTCCTCGTCCCCGTGGGCCTCCTTCCACCAACGCACGCGCAGCCGCTCCAGCTCCTTGGCATTCGAGGGGCTCGCCTTGGCGAGCTCCTGGGTGAAGCACTCCCCGCACGTCCACTTGAAGCGGTACGTGTCCACGTAGGAGCGCATGCCCTTGAAGAAGGCCTCGTCCCCGATGAGCTTGCGCGAGGCGTGGTGCAAGAGCGGCGCCTTGCCGTACACCAGCGCGCCGTACTGCAGCGAGTCCTCGAAGCCCGAGGTGGGCCGGTCCGCCGGAGCGTCCTTGCCGCCGGACATGCGCATCATGTGGTAGGCCGACACGAGCGCCTCCTGCCGCATCTGCTCGGCCACCGCGCGCCCGTGCTTCCACTCCATGTAGAGCAGCGCCGTGTACTGGGCGAGCGACTCGTCCACCACCGGCGCGTTGATGGGATCCGAGCCCACCAGCCCCGCGAAATACTGGTGCGCCACCTCGTGGGCCACAGTGAACTCGAGCGTGCGCTCCAGCGCCTTGCCCAGCAGCCCGAGCGGCGCCGTGTCCCCGCCCATGGCCTGCAAGAGGCCCTGCATCTGCCCCATCCCCGGCAGCCCCTCGAGCGCGCCCGCCGGATCCGCCGCCCCGCGGTAGAGCGACGTGCCCACCGTGACGAGGCCGGGAAACTCCATGCCGCCCGCGCCCCCCGACAACGGCGCCTCCACCACCCGGAAGTTCTTGAAGGGCAGGGGCCCCAGGCGCCGCTCGAACTCGGTGAGCGCGTCGCTCGCGTACTTGAGCACGCGCTTGCCCACCTCGGCGTCCCGGGTCGCGAAGTGACTCTCCACGCTGACGCCATTCACCGTGGCCGTGGCGCTCTGGTAGCCGCGCGAGGCGAACACGGGAAAGTCGCGCACCGCGCCCGCCGCGAAGCTGTAGCGCACATGACCATTCTTCTGGGGCACCTCGCCCATCGCCACGCCCGTGACGTGCGCCTTCCAGCCCGAGGGAACGATGACGTTGGCGAGCACGTTGGCGGGCTCGTACAGCGCCAGGTCGCCCACGCCGGTGGGACCGCCCCAGGGCGTGCCGCTCGCGTCGAGCGGAGGCACCCGGGGCACCACGCCCACCAGGCTCATGAAGTCCTCCGTCGCGGAGAAGGCCCCATAGTCACCCGCCTCTCCACTGCCTCCGCCGAGCGACCCCAACAGCGACGCCGTGCCCGGCTGCGCCCGAGGCACCCGCCCCTCCAAATCCAACTCCACCACCACCGTGCTCCCCGGGGCGAGGGGCTCGGCCAGTGGCAGCAGGTAGAGGCCGTCCTCGGGGCGCTGCGGCTTCACGGGCTTGCCGTTCACCGTCACCTCGGAGAGGGACATCCGGGGCGAGAAGGCGTTGGGGGTGAGGCGCAGGGGAATGGCGTCGAGCGCACGGCCGCGCACGCTCCACTCCACCCGGAGGTGACCCTTCACCGCGCGCGCGGTCGGATCCACCTCGAGCTGCACCTGGTAGCGGGGAAGCGCCTCCAGGGGCCCGAGCGCACGCGCCGCGCGTGCCCGCTCCTCGGTCTTGAGGTGCTGCAGGGAGAACTGCACCTCGGGCGGGACGAAGTCGCCGGCGGCGGCGATCCCAGGAGCGAACAACAGGGCGAGCAACGGCCAGTGACGCGGATGGGCGGGCATGGGGGACATGGTACATCCCAGGCACACCCACTTCCCGCGTCCCCGCCCCCTTCGCCTCCCCTAATGAGCACCGGATGACCTCTCCCACCGATCCCCACGGCGCCCCACCCTCCTCCGGGACCGAGCAACGACCCCCGCCTCCCCCGTTCTTCCCGCGCGCTCGCGCGCCCCGCCCCCCTCCGGTGTGCGCGGCCGTCATCGGCGGCTCGGTGGCCCTGTTCGTCGTGGATGCCGTGCTGAGCCAGGGCGAGACCCTGCGCGGGGGCCTGGGGCCCGTCTTCCAGTGGCTCGCCCTCTATGGGCCCCTCGTCCAGGACGGCCAATACTGGCGGGTGCTCGGCTGCATCCTCACCCACGGAGGCCCGCTCCACCTGGCCTTCAACATGTGGGTGGCGTACTCGCTCGGCACGCCCTTCGAGCGCGCCATCGGCAGCGGCCGCTTCCTGCTGCTGTCCCTCATCGCCGCGCTGGGCTCGTCCGCCTTCGCCCTGCTGTTCAACTTCAAGGTGGTCACCGTCGGGGCCTCGGGGATGATCCTCGGCTACGGAGGCGCCATGCTCGTCACCGCCACGCGCGAGTTCCGCCGCGGCATCATCTTCTGGCTGGCGCAGGTGGCGGTGCTCAGCCTGATTCCCGGCGTGAGCTGGGCGGGGCACCTCGGCGGCTTCCTCTTCGGCCTGCCCGTGGGCATCGCCCTGCGCGCCGGGCCCCGCGTCTTCGTTCGCGCCGCGCCCCTGCTGCTCATCATCGCGGGGGCGGTGGTCTACATCACCGCGCACCCGGAGCGCTTCCGGGGCTAGACGCCCCGGGCGGGAACGTCAGAAGCGCAATCCCCCGGCCGAGGCACCCTGGGGACCGTTGATGACGCCATCGCACACGCCGCCGCAGACGGCGTCCGCGCTGAGCGGCTGCGAGGTCGCCACCACCGTGCCCACGGCGGCGGCGGCCACCACCGCGCCCACGCCCGCCCAGAAGTACCAGCGCTGGGTGAGGGGCTTGCTCACGGCGACCTCCGCCGGCGGCTGGGTGAACGGCGAGGGCTCGGCCACGGCGCTGGGCGTGAGCACCGGCGCCCGCGGCTCGTCCGTCTTCGCGAGCGCACCCGGGCGCAGGTTGAAGTTGACGGTGTACTCCTTGCCGGCGCGCACCGCGATGCGCTGCGACTCGGGGCGGAAGCCCTCCTGCTCGACGACGATCTCGTGCGAGCCGGCCGACAGCAACAAGTCCTCGAGCGGGGTGCGGCCCCGCTCCTCGCCATCCACCAGCACCCGGGCGCCCGCGATGTCCGCCTTCACCGACACGAAGCCCGCCGTGGCCTCGAGCGACACGGCCACCTCGGTGCGCTCCCCGGCCTTGAAGGTGAGGCGCTTGGAGAAGTCCCGGTAGCCCGGCTTGCGCACGACCACGGTGTGCTCGCCCTCGTCCACCTCGACGGGGTTCTTGGACACCGGCCCCAGGTCCTTCTCATCCACCAGCAGGCGCGTGCCCCGGGTGCCGCCGTTGAACTTCACGAGCAGCTCGGTCTTCTTCACCAGGGGCGCGAGCAGATCAGCCTCGTCGTCCTGCTCCGCCTCGGCCGCCTTGCCGGGCTTCTTGCCCTTGGCGGCCTTGGTGGGCTTCTTGGCCTTGGTCGTCTTGCCCTTGGTGGCCGGAGCCGAGGGCGTCAACGGCGCGAGGAGATCATCGTCCCCCTGGGCGAGGGCGCGGGGCGCGATGAGACAAAAAACCAACGCGATCAAGTGGACGCGGCGCGAGAGCATTCGCCGGAGAGGTTAGAGAGTCGCGCGGGAGGAATCAAACATGAGTGAAGGTTGTCGCCGAATGTCACGCACACGCCTGTGGATCGCCGCCGGGGGCCTCGCCACCGCCCTCACGGCCTGTCCGGCCCGAACCCCCGCCCCGCCCCCAACCGTCCCCTCCAACCAGGTGCCCCCCGGGTGCGAGCGGAACCAGATGGGGGAGTACCAGCACGCGGACAATCCGAGCTTCCGCTACCAGGGCGCGGATGATGGGAGCACGCTCACACTTTCCGTGACACGCGCCCAGCAGGAAGCACCCGCCCCCGCGGACGCGGGCACGGCGGTGAGCATCGTCCTGGAGCGCACGCCCGAGGGCTTCGTGGGGGAGACGCGGGCCACGGTCTTCACCGCGGCGGGCACCGCCTGTCCGGTGAGCTTCCCCACGCGGGTGGTGGGCTGTGATGACCAGGGCCTCACGCTGCGCTCGGTGAGCGCGATGGCGCTGGACGAGGACTGCCGCCCGGCGGCCCATGGGACCCAGCCCGAGTGGAAGGAACAGCGGCTGCTCAAGCGCGAGGCCCCTGCTCAGCCCGCGCCGGATGCCGGGACTCCCTCGGGGGACGCGGGGGACTGAAGAGCCCGTCCCCACCCCGCCCGCGCGAGCCCTCAAGCCGCGCGGCGGGTCTGCTCCTCGGCGACCACGGCCGCCGGAGCCGACTCACTGAAGCGCAGGCGGCCCTGCAGCAGGCTGGACACGCCCACGTAGAGGAAGCCGAGCTGGAACAGCAGGATGAAGGGCACCGAGGTGTAGATGCGCTTCTCGAAGGCGAACCAGAGCGCGCCGGTGAAGTAGAGCGCGAAGGAGAGCTCCAGGATGGGCATCAGCGTCTTGTCGCCGCGGTAGCTCTTCTTGATGGCGGTGACCTTCTTGCCCTCGGCGCCCGTCTTCGGCGTGCGGGTGAAGCCGGACTGCTGACCCAGCAGCGCCTCGAGCACCGCCCGGGCGTTGTTGATGGCCAGGCCAATGCCCAGGCTCATCAGGAAGGGCAGGTACTTGATGCGCTCCCAGCCCGTGGCCCCGCGCTCGCGCTGGGCGGCCACGTAGAAGACGCACACGCTGGCGGTGGCGCTGATGAAGAAGGGCAGATCCAGGAAGAGCGTGCCGTAGAGCCCGTGCTGGAAGCGCACCACCATGGACAGCGGCATGAGCGCGCTGAGCACCACCATCAACAGGTAGGCCATGTTGTTGGTGAGGTGGAAGAAGGCCTCGCGCTTGACGATGAAGGGCAGGTCGCTCTTGAGGATCATCGGCAGCAGCTTGCGCGCCGTCTGGATGGAGCCCTTGGCCCAGCGGTGCTGCTGGCTCTTGAAGGCGTTCATGTCCACCGGCACCTCGGCCGGGGAGATGACGTCGGGCAGGAAGATGAACTGCCAGCCCTTCACCTGCGCGCGGTAGCTCAGGTCCAGGTCCTCGGTGAGCGTGTCGTGCTGCCAGCCGCCCGCGTCCGAGATCGTCACGCGCCGCCAGATGCCAGCCGTGCCGTTGAAGTTGAAGAAGCAGCCCGAGCGGTTGCGCGCGGTGTGCTCGATGATGAAGTGCCCGTCCAGGAAGATGCTCTGCGCCTGGGTGAGGATGGAGAAGTCGCGGTTGAGGTGGCCCCAGCGCACCTGCACCATGCCCACCTGGCTGTCGGCGAAGAACGGCACCGTGCGGTGCAGGAAGTCCGGCCCCGGCACGAAGTCCGCGTCGAACACCGCGATGAACTCGCCCTTGGCCGTCAACAGGCCGTTCTCCAGCGCGCCCGCCTTGTAGCCCTGGCGGTTGGTGCGGTGCACGTAGACGATGTCGTGCCCCTTCTGCCGCTGGCGCTCCACGCACGCCCGGGCAATCGCGCACGTCTCGTCCGTGGAGTCATCCAGGACCTGGATCTCCAACAGCTCGCGCGGGTAGTCGATGCGGCACACCGCCTCCACCAGCCGCTCCACCACGTACATCTCATTGAAGATGGGCAGCTGGATGGTGACGCGCGGCAACTCCGCCAACACGCCCCGGGGCGTCGGCAGCTTGAACTTGTGACGGTAGTACAGGTACGCCATCCGGTAGCGGTGCGACCCGTACACCGCAAGCACACAGAGGACGCTGAAGTACACGCCCAAGAAGAGGATCTCGACGGTGGTCATCTGACCTGGCCCCTCCCGCGGGTGAAGTCGCCGCGGTCATCAACCCTGCACGGCGGAGTGAAAGACCAACCCACACCGACCGCCGCACTCGGTCGAGCGGAGGCCCCCCGCCTCGTATGTGCCCGGAATGACAAGGGTTTGTCATTCCCAGGCCGTCACGAGCGCCGGACAATAGGGACGCGTCAGGTGGCTGTCAAATGCTTGTCGGGATGGGAAGGTTTTCCAGGGACATCAACCCGCCACCCGCCTGACCTCTGACGTAGGCTCCGCCGGGGACAGCGCCGACATTCCGCTCACCTCCACCTCGTCGCGCGCGGCGAGCTCCAGGATGCGCTCCATCAGCGCGGGGAAGTCGAGCCCCCGGGCGGCGGCGATCTTCGGCAACAGGCTCGTGGGCGTCATCCCCGGCAGGGTGTTCACCTCGAGGATGACGTCGTTCTCCTCGTCCGAGCAGATGAGGTCCACCCGGCCATAGCCGCGGCAGCCCAGGGCCCGGTAGGCCGCGAGCGCCAGCGACTCCACGTTCTTCAGGCGCGTGGGCGACAGGCGCGCGGGGAGGAAGTAGCTCGAGCCGCCCTTGTATTTGGCGTCGTAGTCGAAGCCCTCGCGCGGGGTGGCGATCTCACACGTGCCCAGCGCCTCGTCGCCGAGGATGCCCACCGTCACCTCGCGGCCGAGCACCCGGCGCTCCACCAGGGCCTCGCCCCCAAAGCGGCACGCCAGCGCCACCGCGGCCGTGAGCGCCTCGGCGTCACGCACCAGGGAGAGCCCCACCGACGAGCCCCCGAACGCGGGCTTCACCACGCAGGGAAACCCCAGGTCCCCATGCAGCTCCGCCGCCCGGTGCGCGTCCGCGCGGCTCACGCGGTAGCCCGAGGGCGTGGGCAGGTTGTGCAACCTGAAGAGTTGCTTGGCCATGGGCTTGTTCATGGCCAGCGCGGAGGCCAACACCCCCGAGCCCGTATAAGGCAAACCCATCAGCTCCAGCAGTCCCTGCACCTTGCCGTCCTCGCCCATGCGCCCGTGCAGGGCCAGCACCGCCACATCCAGCTCGGCCTGGCGCAGCGCCCGATCCAACCCCGGGCCGGCGAAGACGCGGACCACCTCGTGGCCACGGGACTCGAGGGCCGCCACCATCGCCTCCCCCGTCTTCAAGGAAATCTCCCGCTCCTCGCCCCAGCCCCCCATCAGGACACCCACGCGCTTGCTCATGACTTTGGAAACCCTCCTTGAACACCGGGCCAGAGCACACAGGATGCCAGCGCATGCGCGGCTCGCCAGATTCTGGATCCCGAGGGGGATTCACGAGGTGTGGCGCGCGGACCCACACGGCGCGAGCGTGTCCCGCGGGCCACGCCGTGTCCGACCGGCCACGTCCGTCCCCTCCCCCTTCATCCGAACCAGCGCCCCGTCTCGGGAGCGAAGATGCGCAGTCTGTCCCGCAGTCGCTCGGGCACCTGCGCCCGGAGGACGGCGTGCACCTCGGCGGGGCTGTAGGCCTGGCTGAAGTGCATCAACACCAGGGCCTCGTTCTGGAAGCGCTCGGCCCGCGCGCTTATCTCCTCGAAGTGGAGGTGCGAGCGCTCCTGGGCATCCGTCACCGTGCGCTTGCCGTCGAGGAACGTGCACTCGAGGATGAGCACCCGGCTGTCGAACAGCTCGGGGGATGTCTCCAGCACCCGCGAGAGCGTGTCGGTGGCGTAGGCCAGCTCCAGCCGCTCCACCTCGTCGAACAGGTCCGCCCCCGCCTTGCGCCCCCGGGCGATCTCCTCCGGGAGCAGGTGCTGGTGCTCGGGCTTGAGCTTCGAGACGCGGCGGAAGAACTGGTAGCCGAGCGAGGGCACCGGATGGTGCGTGCGGAAGGCGCGCACCCACAGGCCATGCCCCAGGGAATGCGTGTCCCCCGGCAGCATCGGCACGGTCTCGACATTCAGGGAGGCGCGCAGCAGCCGGCCCTGCACCGCGAGCGTCTCGCGCAGGGGCGCTTCGATCTCCGCGGGGAGGAACACGCGCGGAGGGGTGTCCTTGCCGATGAGACCGCGGATGCCGAGCAACGAGCCCAGGGCGCTCGCGTGGTCGGAGTGCCCATGGCTCAGGAAGATGCGATCCGTGCCCGCGAAGGAGCGGATGGGAACCCCCGCGTCGAGCACCACGCCCAGCTCCGGCACCTGCAGCGACGTGTACACGCCGCCCACGGAGATGCCTCGAATCGTGTACGGCCCCGCGCTGACCTCGGTGAGCATTCGCGGCAGGTTAGCGGATGGGGACTTGCCACGCTCATTTCTCGCTGTCGAGCCGCGCCATGCCCGACTCCGAGTAGCGCGTGCCAACGACCTGGCTGGCGGGTACCGCCGCCTCGAGCGCCGCGACCTCCGATGGCTCGAGCGAGACGTCGATGCCACCCATTGCGTTGGCGAGCTGCGTGCGCGTGCGAGAGCCGACCGTGGGAAGGATCGTCACGCCATGCGCCACGCCCTTCGCGCGGACCCACGCGATCGCGAGCTGCACGGGGGTCGTGCCCTTGTCCGCTGCCACGCGCGCCAGCGCGTCGACGAGCGACTGGTTCTTCTCGACGTTGCCCGCCACGAAGCGCGGAAAGGATGCCCGGACATCTCCCTCGCCCTTGGGTTTCGCGCCAGTGAGCATGCCGCGCGACAGCACACCGTACGCGGTCATCGCGATCCCAAGCTCGGCGAGCGCCGGGAGGATGCGCGCCTCCACGCCGCGGCTCACCAACGCGTACTCGAGTTGCACGTCGCAGACCGGATGCACTTTCGCGGCACGCTGGATGGTCTCGACGCCGACCTCGGACAAGCCGATGTGACGGACGTAGCCCGCCTTCACCAGGTCAGCGATCGCGCCCACGGTGTCTTCGATGGGCACGTTCGGATCGAGGCGCGCGGGCCGATAGATGTCGACGTACTCGACGCCGAGGCGCGACAAGCTGTACGCGAGGAAGTTCTTCACGGCCGATGGGCGCGCGTCGGCCCCCAAGAACGCTCCGTCAGGCCCCCGCAGCGTCCCGAACTTCAGGCTGATGATCGCCTTGTCGCGTCGACCTCGCAGCGCTTCGCCGACGAGGAGCTCGTTCCTCCCCATGCTGTAGAAGTCGCCCGTGTCGAGGACATTCACGCCGCGCTCGAGCGCCTCATGGATCGTCGCGATGTTCTCGGACTCGTCGCTGTGGCCGTACCAGCTCCCGGCGCCCATCCCCATGCAGCCCAGGGCGATGGGGAACACGGACGGGCCACTCCCGCCGAGCCTCACCTGGTTCTTCGTGGTCATGGAAGGCTCGGTTCACGCCGCGAAGTAGCGGCCCTGTTCCAGGTCCGCGAGGAGGCCGACCTGCTTCGGGTTCCACCCGAGTTGCTCGCGCGTTCGCGCGCTCGAGGCCGGGGCATCGAGCGCCGCGAAGTTCATGAAGCCACCGAAGTGCTGCGCGGCCTCGTCGCGAGGCTTACCGACACTCGGCACCCCGAGGCGACGGCCGATGGCGGTGGCGATGTCGCGGAACGGGATGCCCTCGTCGGCGACCGCGTGGTACCGCCCGCCGCCAGGCCGCTTCTCGAGCACGAGTCGATAGAGCCGCGCGGCATCGAGCCGATGCACGGAGGACCAGCGGTTGCCGCCGTCGCCGATGTACGCGGAGAGGCCCGTTCGCCGCGCCAGTTTGATCAGTGTCGGCACGAAGTGAGGATCGCCGTCGCCGTGGACCGACGGTGGCAGACGCACCACCGAGACGCGCACACCGCGCGCGGCGACGGCGTCGGCGGCCTCTTCGGTCGCCGCGCGAGGATGCGCCTCGACCCCGGACGCCGGCGCCGTCTCCTCTGTCCCGAGCACGCCCTTCGGCAGCACACCGAGGGCCGACGTGATGATCAGCGGGCGCGTCGTTCCGGCGAGCGCCGCACCCAGCGTCTCGATGACACGCCTGTCGAACTCGCAGCTCTCCTTGTACTTCGAGAAGTCGTGGTTGAACGCCGTGTGGATGACGGCATCCGACGTCGCCGCGCCGCGCTCGAGGCTGTCGAGTTCCTCGATCGATCCGCGCTGCACGAAGGCGCCGATGGCCGTGAGCGACGCGGCACCCGCGTCAGACCGAGCGAGGCCAAGCACCTCGTGCCCCGCGGCGAGAAGTTCCTGGACGACTGCCGAGCCAACGAAGCCCGTGGCTCCCGTGACGAAGACGCGCATGACGAGGTCCTCTGTGGTTTCGACCAATCTGCGCCGAGTCGAAGACCATCACAATCCGCACGCTCGACATGCTAAGCATGCGCGAAAGTATGTCTCGAAACTCCGACAGGCAGGTACTCGATGGCCTCGGCATTCTCCGCGCGGTGGTGGAAGCCGGGAGCTTCGTCGGCGCGGGCGAAGCACTCGGACTCACGCAGCCCGCCGTCAGCCGCGCGGTGGCACGCCTCGAGGAGCGCGTCGGCGTTCGCATGTTCCGGCGCACCGCGCGCGCCATCTCGCTCACCGAGGAGGGTCGGCGCTTCTATGAGTCGATCGCACCGCACCTGCGCGCCATCGAAGAGGCCACGAGCGAAGCGGGCGACTCGAAAGCCAAGGTGCGCGGGCGTCTGCGCGTCAACGCTGACCCCGGCACGGCGCAGCTCGTGCTCACGCCGCACCTTCAGCCGTTTTTCGAGCAGCACCCCGACTTGTTCGTCGAGCTCGTCGCGCGCGACCGCATGGGCGACCTCGTCCGCGAGGGTTTCGACGTCGCCGTCCGCCTCGGCGACCCGGAGCCCTCCGCGCTCAAGGCGCGACTCCTCATGCGCTCGCACGTCGTCACGTGCGCATCCCCGGAGTACGTCGCCCGGCACGGAGCACCACGCCATCCCCGCGACATCGAGAAGCACCGCTGCATCTTGATGCGCGATCCCTCGACCGGCAGCCCCTTCGGCTGGGAGTTCGTGCGCGGACGGAAGGTCGTGCCCGTCAACGTGAGCGGCCCGCTGATGGTCAACCAGTTCGGTCCGATGCTGGCGGCATGTCTCGCGGGGCAAGGCATCACGCAGGTGCTCGAGTTCCACGCGCGCGAGTTCTTCGCCGACGGCAGGCTCGTGCAGGTGCTGCCCGAGTGGGCCGACGAGACATACCCGCTCTACGCGTACCACCACTCAGCGCAGCTCATGTCGGCCAAGGTCCGGGCATTCCTCGACTTCGTGGTCGGCGTGACACGAGGTGGGGGCACCTGAGGTGTCCACCTGAGGTGTCAGACGACTCGCACCTGAGGTGTCAGACGACTCGTAGGAGGCCCACCTGAGGTGTCAGACGATTCGTAGGAGGCAGGTGTCGAACGAGTCCTTTGACACCTTCCCCCGGACACCTTCCCCCGGACACCTTCCCCCGCCTTTCCCCCTTCCCCGCGCGTCAGCGGAAGAGCTTGATGAACTCGGCGGTGTTGACCTGCTTTGGCCGCGGCAGCCACACCGGCTGATCCGCGCCGCGCGGTGACAGCACGTTCATGTAGTGGTGGGGCGTGCGCGACAGGGTCACGTTCTCCGTCACGCCCTGGTAGATGCCGAGCGGCGTGAGCGACGTGAAGAGCTGCGGGTCGATCAGCGTGTGCTCCCCGCCCGAGCGGACCGCGGACTCGACATAGCGGGGATCGAAGAGCCCGAGTGTCACCGCCCACATCGCGGCGCGCGTGAGCGAGACGTGGACGCGGTAGCTGCCCCCCTCGACCGCGCGCCTCGCCAGCGCCGCCATGGCGCCAGTCGCGCCGAGCCACGCGACGAGATAGTCGTTGATGATGGACGTGGGCGGCAACCGGGGCGCCGCGAGCGTCCCCTCGGCCGCGACCATGCCCGTGACCGTGCCCGCCACCTGATCGAAGCCGACGCGGCTCTTCCAGGGGCCGTCCTCGCCGTGCGTGCTGACCGTGACGTGGATGAGACCGGGGCGCACCGCCGTGGCGGCCTTCAGGTCCACGCCCAGCTCGGCGAGCAGGCCGGGCCGGCGGTTGGCGTAGAAGACGTCGGCGTCGCGCAGCAGCGCGTGCAACTGCCTTTGGCCGTCCTCGGACTTCACGTGCAACCGCGTGGAGCGCACCCCGACGTTCGCCGTCGCGAGCAGGGTGTCCTGCTCCCACTCCATCACGCGCCACACGTTGAGGCAGTCCGCGCCGAGCGACGCGAGCGACCGGCCGATGCCCGCTCCGGCGATCACATGTCCCATGCCCAGCGCGCGCACCCCGGAGAGCGGGTGGGTGCCGAACGACGGCAACGGCTCGGGAGCGGAGTCACCGACCTTCTCGATCTCGATGAGGGGCCGGCTGGCGAGGTACTCGAAGACCTCCGTCGCGACGAACTCGTCCACCGTGCGGACCTTCGCGAAGACGATGCCGTGCTGTTCCCCGAGCGCCTCGAGTTCGTCCGCGGTGTACCGGGCGATGGCTCGTCCAAGCGCCTTCGGGTTGTCGGCGCAGTCGAGCACCGCGAGCATCCGCGTCTTCAGGCCGGGGTAGATGTTGGCCGGCAGGATGTGGCGTCCGTCCTTCGTGGGATAGAAACCCAGGTACGAGAAGATGGTCCGGTCCGCCACGTCCGCCGGGTAGCCGTTGAGCGTCTCCCACTTCAGCTCCGAGGCGGGCGCGAGCCGGCGGATGGCCTGCCCGAGGTCCACGTGGATGTCCTGCCCGAGCCCGCCGCGCATCCGCCAGAGCTTCGCCGCGATGACGGACTGCTGCACGAGCGCGAGCGCCGCCGCGCCACCGAGGCGGAGGTTGCTCGGCATGAGCGGATCGCACTTGTCGAAGCGGATGGTTCCCCCGCAGTCCTCCGGGGTAAAACCGAGCGGCGCGAGCATGGCGCGCAGCGCTCCGTGCAGGTCGAAGGTATCGGTCGTCGCGCGCTCGTGTACGCCCTTCAGCATCGCCGCGCGCAACTGTTCCACGTTCGTCATGGTCTTCTCCCTCGTCTCCAGTCCTGAAGAGGCCCGGTGTCGCAAGCGTTGACTGGACCTGATCCACGTCACCGGTTCAAGCCCGGTCGGACTCCCCGCCGGCCGGCGAAAAGGCCGGGGAGCCTGGTGCGGGACTGGCACCCGGCCCCCCTCGCCGACACGTCAGCGAGAGCCCATGTGCCGGGCGATGAGCGCCTCCGCCTCGGCGGGGTGGCGCTTGCACTCGAGCAGCGCGCGGAGCACGAGCGGCACGACGATCGTCGCATCCGACTCGATGACGAACATGGGCGTGGTCTCGGTGAGCTTGTCCCAGGTGATCTTCTCGTTGGGCGTGGCGCCGGAGTACGAGCCGTACGAGGTCGTCGAGTCGCTGATCTGACAGAAGTACGCCCACGGCTTCACGGGCTGGGCGAGGTCGTACTTGATGGACGGCACGACACAGATGGGGAAGTCCCCGGCGATGCCACCGCCAATCTGGAAGAAACCAATCCCCTCGCCCGCGGAGAGTTCCTGGTAGCGGTCGTAGAAGTCCGCCATGTACTCGATGCCGGACTTGGCGATGCTGGCATTGCACTCACCCGAGCGCACGTACGAGGCGAAGATGTTGCCGAAGGTGGAGTCCTCGTAGCCCGGCACGACGATGGGCAGCTTCGCGCGCGCGGCCGCGAGCAGCCAGCACTCCTCGGGGTTTCCCTCGTGGGCCGAGGGCTCGATGGCCTGGATGACCTCGTAGAAGTACTCGTGCCAGAAGCGGCGCTCGCCGCCCTTGGTGGCGCGCTGCCACATGGGGACGATCGTCTTCTCCACCGCGCGGAACGCCTCATCCTCGGGGATGCTCGTGTCGGTGACGCGGCGCATCCGGTCGGCGAGGATCTGCGTGTCCTTCTCCTTGGTGAAGTAGCGGTAGTCCGGGAAGTCCTTGTAGCTGTGGTGCGCGACGAGCCGGAAGAGCGACTCCTCGAGGTTGGCGCCAGTGACGGAGAGGCCGTGGATGAGGCCGGCGCGGATGGCGGGAGCGAGGGTGATGCCGAGCTGGGCGGAGGACATGGCCCCGGCCACGGCCCAGAACATGCGGCCACCCGCGGAGATGTGGCGCCAGTAGGCGAGGAGCGCGTCGCGCGTGGCGCGGGCGTTGAAGTTCTTGTAGTTGCTCAGGACGAAGTCGAGGACGGGGAGCTGGGCGTCGGACATGAGGAGGCGTCTCCTGAAACGGCACGGGTGGGAACCCGGATGACGCCACTGCGACCAACGCCATCCGAGGACGCCCTACGGTCACGACGTCGCGTCGCGCCGCCATCGGAGCGTCGAATGGCTGGGTGGAGAGCTAGCACGAATCCCATGGGTAGAACAATGCGTCCCAAAACGGGCGCCTAGTTCACGAGGGGTCTCCCCCACATGATGTCTGTCAGACAAGGAGACACGACATCATGATGATCGTTCGGAATTCAGAAGCGCGCGGACATGCGAACCACGGGTGGTTGGATTCCCATCACACCTTCTCGTTCGGAGACTATTTCGACCCGTCCGCCATGGGCTTCCGCGCCCTGCGCGTCATCAACGAGGACCGGGTGGCCGCGCGCAGCGGCTTCGGCGCGCACCCCCACCGGGACATGGAGATCATCACCTACGTGCTCGACGGGCAGTTGGAGCACCGCGACAGCCTGGGCTCGGTGGGTGTGCTGCGCGCGGGAGAGATGCAGCGAATGACGGCGGGCACGGGTGTGCGGCACAGCGAGATGAACAACTCGGACGAGGAGGTGCACTTCCTGCAGATCTGGATCCTCCCGGAGCGCACGGGGCTGAAGCCCGGCTACGAGCAGAAGGAGTTCCCGCTCGCGGAGCGCCAGGGCAAGTTCCGGCTGGTGGTGTCCCCCGAGGGGCAGGAAGGCTCGCTGAAGGTGAACCAGGACCTGCGGCTGTACAGCACCGTGCTGGGCCAGGGAGAGAAGACGGACTACACCCTGGCGCCAGGGCGGCACGCGTGGCTGCAGGTGGCACGCGGCGCGGGCACGCTCAACGGCGTGGCGCTCAAGGCCGGTGACGGCGTGGCCGTGTCCGAGGAGTCTCGGCTGGAGCTCTCCGCGACCGAGCCGCTCGAGGTCCTGCTGTTCGATCTGGGCTGAGCCGGAGCCAACGACGTGCGGCGGGGGCTATGACGTGACGCGTGCGACAGGGTGACGAAGGGCACCCAGGAAAGGGACTGGCGCGGGATTCGTCCACCCCCTGCCGCGCGCGGTCGTCGTCCAAGGAGCACGGATGACACTCATTCGCCCCGGGCAGGCGCGGGAGAGGAGGCCTCCGTGCCCAGCCGTCTTTTCAGCTCCGCGAGCGCGGAGCTTCCCGGGCCATTGCACGCGAGCACGTCCACGAGGGTGGTCGCGGGAATGGCACGCGCGAGCAACACCCCGTTGGGTGCGCGGAAGATGCGCAGCCCCGAGGCCCGGAGGCGCGCGGGAGAGATGACCAGCAGCACATCCACACCGGCGCGCTTGCCCACCTTCGAGTCCACCGCGGCGGCCAGGTGGACATGGGTACGCGCCGCGGAATGGATGCCCTCCCCAGAGAGGATGGCGCGCGCGGCGGCCACGGACGTACCGTGGTAGAGGGGTGCGTCCGCGAGCACCTCGTCCCAGCTGCGCTCCAGCCCGTCGAGCGTCACGGGGGTACCCTCCAGGGAGTGGCCCTGCACGGCGCGCACCTGCTTGCCCCGCACCTCGTAGCGCGACTTGTTGTTCTCCGCGACCACCTCGTCGAGTTCCTCACGAGACAGCCCCGTCATCCGCAGCACCTCGCCGATGAGGGCAAAGCCCGCGGAGTCCATGGCGAGGCCCATCTCCCGGGCGCCATGGCGCAACAACCATGAGAGCTTCTTCGATTTCCTGGCGAGTGCCTGGAGTTCCTTCTCCGGGCGACGTGAACTGGCCATGACCGTCCTTCCTTTCTTCCGAGGAGGAACACTAGCCGACCCCCTTCCCGCTCACGAATCGGGACTTCCCACCAGCTATCGAAGAAACGGATAGTTCCACTCATGGAAACGGATGGGCTTCGCGCCCTGGTGGCGTTCGCGGAGGCTGGCTGCAATCTGACGCTCGCGGGGCGCGCCATCGGGCTGTCCCAGCCAGCGGTGCATGCACGACTGCAAGGAGTGGCGCGGGCGCTGGAGATCTCCCTCTACGAGCGGCGGGGCCGGCGCCTCCAGCTCACCCCGGATGGAACGCGCGTGCTCGCCTGGGCGCGTGACGTGCTCGAGCGGGAGCGCGCCCTGCGCGTGGAGCTGCGACAGGGACACGCGGAGGAGCGGGTGGTGCTCGCCTGCGGAGAGGGGGCCCTGGTGCATGTGGTGGCCGAGCGCGTCGCTCCGCTGCTTCGCGAGCGGACCGGAGTGCTCTCCTTCCTCGTGTTGGATGGCCCCGCCGCGGTCGCCGCCGTGGAGCGCGGCTCGGCGCACCTGGCGGTGGTGGCCGGGCCCGCGTCCAGTCCCCCGGGGCTTCGCTCGCAACCGCTCGTCACCGCCTCGATGCTGGCCGTGGCGTCCCGGCAGCATCCACTGGCGCGGGCGGGACGGGAAGTGGAGGTGCGGGCACTGCTCGAGCACCGGCTCCTGGTGCCCCCTCTCGGCCGCGCCCTGCGCGCCACCCTGGAGGACGCCGCCTCGGCCCATGGACGGCCCCTCGAGGTCGCCGCGGAGGTGACCGGCTGGGAGGCGGTCTGCCGACTCGCGTCGTTGGGGGTGGGAGTGGGAGTGATCAACGACGTGGTGGCCACCCCGGGCCTCGCACGCCTGTCCGTGCGCGGCCTTCCCCCGGTGACCTACCGGTTGCTGATGCGGCGTGGACGTGGCACGAGGCTCGCGGAGGAGGTGGTGCGGACCCTGCTCGGCTGACGACACGTCAAACGAGATAGGGTTCCACTGTCCGCCGTCAGGAATGGAGATTGAACGAGCATGTGGAAGAACTCGCCCCCCGACACCGCGGAAGTCATGGCGACGGTCAGAGCCGTGGCCGAACAGAAGTGGAAGGAGTCACTGGCTCCGAGGAACGCGAATCCGGCCGATGCCACATTCATCGGCTGGAGGAGCTACATCAGCGACCCTTTTCCGCTGACGTGGCCGTCCGTGGAGGGGACTCTCGTTTTCTACGCTCTCGCACGGGGCATGAATCCCCGAGCGCTGCGGGACGGGGAGTTCGTGGGTCCCACCTGGGCCAGGATGACCTACTCGGCCCAGGAGAAGAAGACCGAGCTCACGCTCCTGGACGTCCGACTCGAGTCTCGCGGAGTCCAGGGCGTACGCCCCCTGCGGCAAGAGGAGCTCGAGATTCTGGAGTTGAAACCGCTGGATGCTCTACTGGGTTCGCGGACGGCGGAAGCGGATCAGAAGCTCAAGTCTTATTACTGTCTTCAGCTCTCGCTCGGAAACATCCCGTCCGAAGCAGTCACGGCTCACGCGGCATTCTTCAAATGGCTCGACTGTAGAGTCTAGAGCACTTGGAGGCGCACACGCCTCGTTCACTGACCAGCGCAAGCTACAGCGTGGCGGCGCGGCGCTCGTCCTGGGGCACTCCCAGGCCCTTCTCGTAGTACTCGCCGAGGTTGAAGCACCCCAGCGCATCTCCACCCGTACAGGCCTGCTCCCAGCGCGAGCGGAGGTTGACGCTCTCCTTGGTCTCTCCCCCGTCATCGGCTGCTTGCGGCGTGTTGGGAGACAAGGCCGCGCGTCCCCCCGTGACACATCCGCTCAGCAGCCCGACAACGACACAAAATCCCACGCTCAGCCGCACTGCCGCTCCTTGCGATCCTGACATTCTCGAGAAGGCGCGAGGTGCTTCACCTGCCATGTCCGCCCGCCCTCCAGAGCCTACTTGAGAATGCTGACCGTCCCGGAGTCAACGTCAGTGTCGGAAACGGAGGCCGTTTGTCCAGAGGTGACGGGAGCGCAAACGTGTCTCAGCTCCGCTTCACCGCCCCCCGGTTTCCGGGCCACGCCGCGCGCATCGTGTCCGCGAGCGCCCGGAGCGCCCCGGCCCGGGGAAAGCCCGGCCGCCACACGAGGGCAAGGATGCGGCTCGGAGACGGCGCCAGGGGCCGCACCTCGAGCTGGCCAAACCGGTTCTCCAGGGGCACGGAGATCGCCGGCAGCAGCGTGATGCTCCCCTCGCCCGACATCACCATCTGCGCCAGCGTGGTGAGGCTCGTCGCGCGGAAGTCCACCTCGCGCGCGCCCACGCGGGTGCACAGCGCGAGCGCCTGGCTGCGAAAGCAGTGCCCATCCTCCAGCAGCAGCACGTTCTCCGCGTCCAGGTCGCGCAGCTGCACCTGCTTCTTCTTCGCCAGCGGATGACCCGGAGGCAGCGCCACGACAAAGGCATCCTCCGCGATGACGGTCTGCTCCACGTCCCCCAGCTCCGGATCCAGCGCCACCAGGGCCGCGTCCAGCCGTCCCTCCTCCAGCCCGCGCACGAGCAGCTCCGTCTTCTCCTCGCGCAGCCGCAGCCGCATCTGGGGGTACTGCTTCGTCACCGCCGGAATCACCTCGGGCAGCACGTAGGGCGCCACGGTGGGGATGACGCCCAATTGCAACGGGCCCGCGAAGGGATCCGACAGCCGCGAGGCGGCCGAGAGGATGTCCCCCGCCTCGGTGAGGACGCGGCGGGCCCGGGACACCAGCTCCTCACCCGCCTGGGTCAACAGGACGCGGCGCTTGTCGCGCTCGAAGATCTTCACCCCGAGCACGTCCTCCAACTGCTGGATCTGCGCGCTCAGGGCGGGTTGCGAGACATGACAGCGCTCGGCCGCCTTGCGGAAGCCGAGCACGTCGGCGACGGCGACGACATATTCCAACTGCCGCAGGGTCAGGTCGTTCAGGGAGGCCATGGCACCGGGAAGCTTGATAGGAACAGGCTATCAAGTCCATCGGAACGATGTCTTGGCCCGTTCAGGGCGAACTCTCTACCTTCAGGGACATCCACGGCGGACTTCCCGCCTACCCCAGGAGAGACGTCCATGAGCACCCGTCCCCAGCTGACCACGGAGTCCGGAGCCCCCGTCGCCGACAACCAGCACTCGCAGACCGCCGGGGCCGCGGGTCCGGTGCTGTTGCAGGATCACCACCTGCTCGAGAAGCTCGCCCGCTTCAACCGCGAGCGCATCCCCGAGCGCGTCGTGCACGCGGTGGGCTCGGGCGCCTACGGCACCTTCGTGGTGACCAACCCCAACATCGCGCGCTACACGCGCATGAAGCTCTTCAGCGAGCAGGGCAAGAGCACCGAGGTCTTCCTGCGCTTCTCCACGGTGGCTGGCTCCAAGGGCGCGCCCGACACCGCGCGCGACCCCCGGGGCTTCGCCGTGCGCTTCTACACCGAGGACGGCAACTGGGACCTGGTGGGCAACAACACCCCCATCTTCTTCCTGCGCGACGGCATCAAGTTCCCGGACTTCATCCACTCGCAGAAGTACGACCCGTACAGCAACCGCCAGGAGCCCGACAACGTCTGGGACTTCTTCTCCCACTCGCCCGAGGCCACGCACCAGTTCACCTGGCTCTTCGGTGACCGGGGCATCCCCGCGTCCTTGCGGCACATGGACGGGTTCGGCTCGCACACCTTCCAGTGGGTGAACGCGAACGACGAGCGCTTCTTCGTGAAGTTCCACTTCAAGACCAACCAGGGCATCCGCACCCTCTCCACCCAGGAGGCCGAGGCCATCGGTGGGAAGGATCCGCAGCACCACCAGAGCGACCTGTACGCGGCCATCGAGCGCGGCGAGTTCCCGTCCTGGACGCTCAAGGTCCAGGTGATGCCCGAGGCCGAGGCGGCCACCTACCGCTTCAACCCGTTCGATCTCACCAAGGTCTGGTCCCAGAAGGACTACCCGCTCATCGAGCTGGGCCGCATGGAGCTCAACCGCACGCCGGACAACTTCTTCGCCGAGGTGGAGCAGGCGGCGCTGGATCCCGCGCACTTCGTTCCGGGCATCGGCCCCTCGCCGGACCGCATGCTCCAGGCGCGCCTGTTCGCCTACGGGGACGCGGCCCGCTACCGGCTCGGTATCAACCACACCCAGTTGCCGGTGAACTCGCCCAAGGGCGTGAAGGGCGGCGCGCGCAACTACGGCCGTGACGGCGGCATGCGCTTCGATGGCAACGGCGGACGCGCGAAGAACTACGAGCCGAACAGCTTCAACGGCCCCGCGCAGTCCAACGAGGCCTCGGGCCTGGGCTTCTCCGTGAGCGGCACCACGGGCACCTACGTCAACCCGCGGCACGCCGAGGACAACGACTACGTGCAGGCGGGCGACCTGTACCGGCTGATGGACGAGCCGGCGCGCGAGCGTCTCGTGGCGAACATCGCGGGCAGCCTCGCGCAGGTGAGCCGCGAGGACATCATCACTCGGGCCATCTCCCACTTCCGTCAAGCGGATGAACAGTACGGCGCGCGCGTGGCCGCGGCCGTCCACAAGCTGCGTCAGTCGCGTTAGACCGTCACCCTTCCACCTCCAACTCCAACGACATGAGAGAGACAGCCATGAAGACCGGGACCCGGGAGTCGCAGTCCGCAGCAATCGACGCGGAAGTGTTGGAGGTGGCGCGCATGGCGTTCCAGTACGCGCGCAGTGGAGACGCCGCGGCGCTCGGCGCGATTCTCGACGCGGGGCTGCCCGTCAACCTGCGCAACGAGCGCGGCGACACGCTGCTGATGCTCGCGAGCTACCACGGCCACGTGGACGCCACCCGGGTGCTGCTCGAGCACAAGGCCGACCCCGAGCGCACCAATGACCGGGGGCAGACCCCCTTGGCCGGCTGCGCCTTCAAGGGCGACATCACCATGGCTCGGCTGCTGCTCGACCATGGCACCCAGGTCGACGGCGCCGGCCCGGATGGCAAGACGGCGCTCATGTTCGCGGCGATGTTCGACCGCGTGGAGATGATGGAGGAGTTGATCTCCCGCGGCGCGGTCCCCGAGCGCCGGGATGCCGAGAAGCGCACGGCGCTCGACTACGCCCGAGCCATGGGTGCCCAGCGCGCCGCCGAGCGGCTCGCGGCGTCGCAGCAGACCCCGGCTTGACAATTTTTTCCGCTCCACGCACCTTGTGGAGCGTGAGCTTCGTTCGCCCCACCACCACGACCACGACTACCGCCACTTCCCTCGGCGGGAGCGGACTCGTGCGTGTCGTGAGCTGACGAACGCACGGTCTCTTGCCCCGCCGTCTTCCGGCCGGGGCGTCCGTGCAAGCGCTCAGTGCTCCGACCGGAAACACCTCTTCATTCCGATTCGGAGTCACCCATGCTCGACGTTCATGATCACCGTTCCCTGGGCCAGCGCCTGGACCTCTTCCACCTGCAGGAGGAGGCCCCCGGCATGGTGTTCTGGCACCCCCGCGGCCACCTGCTCTACCGGCTCATCGAGGAGCGCGTCCGCGGGCAGATGCGACTCGAGGGCTACGACGAAGTGAGGACGCCTCAACTGCTCGCCCAGCCCATCTGGGAGCGCAGCGGCCACTGGGAGAACTTCCGCGAGAACATGTTCCAGCTCGCCGAGGAGGGCGGGCGGCACCTGGCGCTCAAGCCGGTGAGCTGCCCCGGTCACATCCAGCTCGTGCAGCGCATGGGGCCCAGCTACCGCGACCTGCCCTTGCGGCTGGGCGAGTTCGGACTCGTGCACCGCAGCGAGCCCAGTGGTTCGCTCCACGGGTTGTTCCGCCTGCGCCAGTTCACGCAGGACGACGGGCACATCTTCTGTGCCGAGGAGCAGATGAGGGACGAGGTCCTGCGCTTCTGCCGCTCGCTGCGTGCCTTCTATGCCGACTTCGGCTTCGAGGACGTGGAGGTGGCCTTCTCCAGCCGTCCGGCCCAGCGGGCCGGCAGCGATGAGGTCTGGGACATGGCCGAGTCCCTGTTGCTCGAGGCGGCCCGGCAGGCGGGGCTGAACTGCCGCATGCAGCCGGGACAGGGCGCGTTCTACGGGCCCAAGCTGGAGTTCGTGCTCAAGGACCGGCCCGGTCGCGACTGGCAATGCGGGACGATCCAGCTCGATCTCGTGCTCCCGGAGCGCTTCGATCTGCACTACGTGGATGCCTCGGGGCAGAAGCGCCGGCCGATGATGTTGCATCGCGCGATGCTCGGGAGTCTGGAGCGCTTCATCGCCATCCTCCTGGAACACCACGGGGGCGCGCTGCCCGCGTGGCTCTCACCGGAGCAGGTGGTGGTGGCCTCGATCGGGGAAGGAGCCGCGGGCTACGCCGAGCGCTTCGCCGCGAAGCTGCGCGAGGCGGGCTGCCGGGCGCACGCGGATGCACGGGCCGAGTCGCTCTCGCGGAAGATCGTCGACGCACATCAGGCCGGAGTGCCCTGGCTCGTCGTGGCGGGCGCTCGCGAGGTGGAGAAGAACATGGTCCGGCTGCGGCGACGGGATGGCGAGCAGCGTGACCTGCCCTGGGAGGAAGCACTGGCGGAGCTCGTCGCCGAGTGCCGCCCCTCGCCCTCGGTGTGACCACGAAGGGCGGAACGAAGGACCCCGTGCCAGGCCCACGCCCTGGCACGGGGTCTCACGTCGAGGACTGCCGCCACAACGGAGCCCGGAAGCTCACCGCGGCTTGATGAACTTCAGGGCGAAGCGGTCGCTGGTGCCGCGGCGCGCTCCGGCGGCGCCCGGGCTGGAGTCCCAGTCACGGGTGTCCTGGGGGTTGCGCCAGACGTCGCTGTCCTGCAGGAACTGGAAGCCCGCCGCGAGCACCTCGTCACGCACGGTCTGCTCGTCGATGCGGTGCAGCGTCTGGGCGTCGCGCACACCCGTGCCGGGCATCGCGCTCGAGTCGAGGATGACGTAGACCCCTCCGGGCTTGAGCGCGCGGAAGACGGCCGCGTTCATCTTCGCCCGGTCGGTGCCGAACCATACGGTGTCGTGATAGATGATGTTGCTCACCACCGCGTCCAGGTCGGTCACCTCGGGCGGAAGGGGATCGTCCAGCTCGCGATCCACCCGCACCACGTTCTGGTTGACCGGGCGGGCGAGCCGCTCGCTCCAGGGCTTCTCCGCGAAGCGCTCGAGGACGAACCGGGGGTTCTCGCCATAGACGACCCCGCGAGGACCCACGGCGCGCGCGAGCAGCTCGGTCGTGTAACCGCCCCCCGCCATCAGCTCGGCGACCTTCATGCCGGGCCGGACGCCCACGAACTCGAGCAGGGCGGCGGGATGACGGCCCGTATCGAGGGCGCGATCGGACTCGGGCCGGTCCGCGGCGGCGACGATGGCTCCGGCGGGAGAGATCACGTCCTCGGAAGCGGGGGCCGAGGGGGTGGCGGGTGTATGGGAACAACCCACGAGGGACAGGCAGGCAGCGGCGAGAAGGAATCGCATGGGGCGCGGAGCTTAGGCGCGCCGGGAGCGGGCCTCGCGGTATTTTGCCTTCCATGACGCACCGATTGTCCCTCTGTGCCCTCGTGCTCCTCGCGGCGGTCTCCTGCCGGAGTGAAGTGCACTCCCCATCGCCTCCCGCGAACGCGCCGGTGGAGGGATTCGAGATCGTTCGAAGCTGGCCCCATGATCCCTTCGCGTTCACCCAGGGACTCGTCTTCCGGCAGGGCAAGCTGTACGAGGGAACGGGCCTCCAGGGCCGCTCGAGTCTGCGGGAAGTGGAGCTCGAAACGGGCGTGGTGCTGCGCCAGTCCCGGCTCGAGCGACAGTACTTCGGCGAGGGGATCGCAATTCGAGGCAACCGGCTGTACCAGCTCACCTGGCGCTCCCAGGAGGGCTTCATCTACGACGCCGCGACGCTCGAGCGGGTGGGCCACTTCACCTACCCCACCGAGGGATGGGGACTCACCGAGGACGGGGAGTCGCTCATCATGAGCGATGGCAGCAGCACCCTGCGCTTCCTGGACCCCGACACGTTCGCGGTCCGGCGTACCGTCAAGGTGCAGGATGCTGGCCGGGAGATCTCCCAGCTCAACGAGCTGGAGTACGTCCGCGGCGAGGTCTACGCGAACGTGTGGATGACGGACCTCATCGCGCGCATCGATCCGGCCACGGGACGGGTGAAGGGCTGGATCAATCTCGCGGGGCTGCTGCCACGCGCGGAGCGCACGGGAGACGAGGACGTGCTCAATGGGATTGCCTATGACGCGGCCGGGGATCGGCTGTTCGTCACCGGGAAGTTCTGGCCGAAGCTGTTCCAGATCCGCGTCGTGGCCCGGTAACCCCAGGGCTCACGGAGTCGCGGAGCTGGCCTTCATCGGAGGGCGAGTGCCCCGAACCAGGCCATTGAGGTAGTTCAACGCCACCTGGAGCTGATGGTCCGTCAGCTTCGACGTCACGTCCCAGGCCCGCGGTTCCTCGGTGAAACGTTTGGCATTCACCACGGGAGCGTCCTCGGCCGCCGCCCCGGGCTCGGCCTTGAAGTGCCGCTCCAGATCCTTCTCCCGCGTCTCGTCCTTCGCCGCGCGTTCGCCCGTCGACTCCGCCACCTGGTAGTCCGGCGTGATGCCCTTCTCCTGGATGCTCCGCCCCTTGGGCGTGTAGTAGCGCGCCACGGTCAGCTTCAACCCGGAGCCGTCCTCCAGCTCGATGACGGTCTGGACGCTCCCCTTTCCGAACGTCTGGGTGCCCAGGATGGTGGCGCGACCATGGTCCTGGAGCGCGCCCGCGACGATCTCCGACGCCGAGGCGCTCCCCGCGTTCACCAGCACCACCAGGGGATAGTCGGGCTCCGTGTCCCGGTCCTTGCTGCGCTCCTCGGTCGTCTGGCTCGGGTTGCGCCCGCGCGTGCTCACGATGGTGAGGTTGCCCGGCAGCCACAGGTCGCTCACGGCCACCGCCTGCTCCAGCAGGCCGCCCGGGTTGTTGCGCAGGTCCAACACCACGCCCCGCAGCGGCTTGTCCCCATTCTGCGCGCGCAGCCGATCCAGCTCCTTGCGCAGGTAGAACGCCGTGCGGTCCTGGAAGCTCTTCACCTTCACGTGGGCGATGCCCCCGTACAGGGCGCCCTCCACCGAGATGATGCGGACATGGTCGCGGATGAGGGCCAGCTCTCGCGGCGCGCTGAAGCCCTCGCGCATGATGGTGAGCAGCACGCGCTTGCCCGCGGGACCGCGCATGCGCTGCATCAGCTCCGCGTGACTCAAGCCCCGCGTGCGCTCGCCGTCGATGGCGACCAGCTCGTCCCCCACGCGGATGCCCGCCCGGGACGCCGGCGTGTCCTCGATGGAGGCGGACACCCGGAAGCCATCCCCCGCGGGAGCCAGCTCGAGGCCCACCCCGCCGTACTCGCCCGAGGTGTCGATCTTCATCTCCTTGAAGACCTCGGGCGGCATGAAGACGGTGTGGGGATCCAACGTCCCCAACATGCCCTGGATGGCGCCCTGCATGAGCTGGCGCTCGTCCACGGGGTCCACGTAGTTGTTCTCCACGTAGGACAACACCCGGGCGAACACCTCGAGCTGCTCGTAGGACAGGGTGTTCGCGGAGGGCTCGCGCGCCTGGGCCGGGAACATGGGAGCCAGGAGCCACAGGCCGGCGGCGAGTGCCGCGCGCCAGGAGTGCAAGGAGCGCATGGAGGCGGACTCTACCATCCGGCCGCCTCCCGGTCCGACTACAGCCCGGCGGAGTCGGCGAACTGGAGCAACTCCGACACCAGCTCGCTTGGCCGCTCGACGTGCGGCAGGTGACCGAAGCCGTCCACCACCCGCACGCTCGAGTGGGGCGGCAGGTGGGTGCGGAAGAAGTCGAGGCTCTCGCGGGGCAGGAGCTTCTCGTTCGCCCCCCAGATGAACAGCACGGGCATGGCGAGTCCCTGGAGCTGCGCGGGCTTGAGGTACTCGCCCGTGGCGATCACGTCCGCGCTCAGGGCCCGCACGGCGGGGGTGCCATACATCCCCCGGAGGGCATTGGCGAAGAACATCATGGCCCAGGGAGGCCGGTGGAACAGGCGCTGGGTGAGCGCGCGCGCCTGCTCGGCCGTGCGCACGTCCATGGACTCCAACACCTCGCGGATGAGCTCGTGTCCCACGTCCGCTCCCGCCGAGGCCACCAGGGCCAGGGCGCGAACCAGCTCCGGGTGCTCGGCCGCCAGTTGCACCGACATGGCTCCGCCCAGGGAGTTGCCCACCACGAAGGCCGGGGCGCCCACCACCTCGCGGCAGTAGCGCACCAGCATCTCGAACTGGCCCCGGACGCACATCGGCCCGAGGCAATATTCCGGGGAGAAGCCATGCCCGGGCAGGTCCACCGCGAACACCCGCTCGAAGCGCTTGGCCAGCGGCAAGAGGACGCGCCCGAAGCCGCTGGCCGCCCCGCCCAGCCCATGCACCAGCACGATGGGCGGACCCTTGCCGCTGCCCTTCAACGTGAAGTGATGGAGGCGCTGTCCGCCCACCACCACTTCTTCCGAGCGCACCCCGCGCGCCACCAGCAGGCGCCGCGAGACTTCCTGGAGTCCAGAGATGAGGTCCACGACGAGACTCTAACTCCGCCCCTGCCGCACCGCATCAGCCCCGTACGCCGCCCCCCTCGGAGCCGGGCGAGCGCTCCAGGGGAATACGCCGGCCCTCGGAGGCGCTGCGCTCGGCGGCCTGGATGATGCGGATGACCTGGCCGGCGCTCTCGGCGGTGACGGGGACCGGGCCCTCTCCTGCGATGGCCTGGGCGAAGCACCGGTAGAACGACTCGTACTGGCCCGGCAGTGTAGGCACCTCGCCCCCCTGGCTCAAGCGGCCATGGCGCGCGGCGGGCTCCTGGCCCCAGCCCGCCTGGCCGGGCCGGAGCCCCGCCTTGAGCTGCTCCTCCTGCGGGTCGAGCCCGTACTTCACCCAGGCGTCGCGCTCGCCCTGGAGGACGAAGCGGGGCCAGGGCTCATGCACCACGGAGCCGGAGTGCAGGATGACGCGCAGCTCGCCATAGCGCAGCAGCAGGTGGAACCAGTCCGTGGTCCGAGCGCCCTCGCGCTGCTGGCCGACATCGGCGCTGACGGACTCGGGCATCCCGAAGAGCTGCACGACCTGATCGATGAGGTGGGGGGCGAGATCCCACAAGGTGCCGCCCCCGGGCACGGCGTCCTCCTTCCAGCGCGCCTTCACCTGGGGCCGGAAGCGATCGTAGTGGCTCTCGAAGCTGAACAACCTGCCGAGGCGGCCCTGAGCGAGCAACTGGCGCAGGGTGAGGAAATCGCCATCCCAGCGCCGGGTATGGAAGACGGTCAGACACCGTCCGCGCTCGCGCGCCAGGGCATCCAACCGCGAGGCCTCGGCCGCGTCCAGGGTGAAGGGCTTGTCGACGACCACGTGCTTGCCCGCCCGGAGCGCGCGCTCGGCCAGCGGCGCGTGCGTGTCGTTGGGCGAGGCGATGATGACGACGTCGAGGGAGGGGTCCTCCACGAGCGCGTCCGGGGAGAGCACGCGCGCGCCGGGCCAGTCGCGCGCCACCTCCGCGGCGCGTCGGGTGGCGACGGCCGCCAGGGTGAACGCGGGCTCGGCGGCGAGCAGGGGCGCGTGGAAGACGGTGCCGGCGAGTCCGTAGCCGATGAGGCCCGTTCTCAGGGGAGTGCGAGAGGAGGAAGAGGTCATGGAGTGTCCAGGGTTCAAGGAGCGGCCGCCAGCCAGGGCGAGGGATCCACGGCCTGACCGGAACGGCGGATTTCGAAATAGAGGTAGGCGCCCTTGAGCGAGCCCGTCTCGCCCACCTCGCCCACCGTGTCACCCGCGGCCACGTGTGCGCCCACGCCTGGAGTCACGGAGGACAGGTGGGCCACCAGCGTGTGGTAGCCCCCGCCATGATCGAGGATGAGCAGGTTGCCATAGCCGCGCAGCCAGCCCGCGTACGCCACGGTCCCTTCGGCCACGGCCTTCA
This sequence comes from Cystobacter fuscus DSM 2262, assembly GCF_000335475.2. NCBI lineage: Bacteria > Pseudomonadati > Myxococcota > Myxococcia > Myxococcales > Archangiaceae > Cystobacter > Cystobacter fuscus. The sequence continues at coordinate 402,218 of NZ_ANAH02000006.1, forward strand.
CGGGAGTGCCCGCGGGCGCGCGGATGTCCACGCCCTTCTGCACGGTGACGGTGTTGAAGCGCGGGTTGACCACGCGGCCAAACCCCACCTCGATGATGCCGGGAGCGGGACGGGGCAGCTTGCCCTTGAGCGCCCCGAAGCCGGAGGTGGCGGGCCCCTCGTTCATCTCCTGGAGCACCCGGCCGAGGTCCGCGTCCGCCTGCTCCAGCTCGCGCACCATGCGCCGCGCCAGCTCCGCCTCGCCCTTGATGGTGCCCACCAATTCCTCCAGCGCCTCCTGCTGCGCCCGGGCCATGCGCGCCTGCTCGCGCAGGAACGCCAGCCGCACGTCCAGCGAGCCCTGCAACCTTCGCAGCTCGGCCGCGACCCGCTGCCGCAGCCGCGCCACGCGCTGCACCGTGCGCAGCTGCCGCAGGTCCTCCTCCAGCGTCGCCCGCAGCGCGCGCGAGCGCCACACCATGGCGGAGAAGTCCCGGGCGCTGAGCAGCACCTCCAGCGGCCGGCGGCGCATGAGCCGGTACATGCTCCACAGCCGGGGCGACAGCCGGCGCAACTGCTCGCGCAGCATCTCCCGCGTCACCTCGTCCTCGTGCTCGGCCACGGCCAGCCGCTTGCGGAAGACGGCGAGGTCTCGCTCCAGCACCTTCACCCGCTGGGCGCTGGTGGCGGCGCGCTGCTCCACCATCTCCAGCACCTCCAGCGCGGACACCTTGCGCGACTCGATGAGCGCGAGCGCCGCGCGCTGCGTGGTCAGCTTCTCGCGCACGGACTCGCGCTCCGCCGCCTCGTCCTGGGAGAAGGCCGCGGGCGCCCACGACAGCAGGAGGAGCAGCAGGAGCCGGTTCATACCCGGAGGAAGCGCCCCACCGCGATGAAGCTGCCCCCGAGGCCCAGCGCGCACCCCACCGCCACCATCTCCAGCGCCAGGACCGGCTCCAGCAGGGGCACCGCGCCACCCGGGCCCACCAGGAAGGACAGGAGCGAGTTCATCCCCGGCCCCACCAGCCGCTCGAACAGCGCGAGCCCCGCGAGCGCCACCCCGGCCCCCAGCAGTCCCTGGAGGAAGCCCTCGATGAGGAAGGGCATCTTCACGAAGCGATCCGTGGCACCCACCAGCTTCTGGATTTCAATCTCCCCCCGCCGCGAGTAGATGGCCAGTTGCAGCGTCGCGGACACGATGACCACCGTGGCCAGCAGCACCACCGCGAACGCCACCCAGCCGCCATAGCGCAGGGCGCGGGAAATAGCCGACAGCCGCTCCACGGCCTCCTCGCCATAGTCCACGCCGGTGACGCCGGGCAGGGCGCGCAGTTCCTTGGCCAGTTGCTTGAGCGCGCCGGGCGTGCGCCGCTCGGCGGGCACCTGCAGCTCCAGCGAGGGAGGCAGCGGATTCTCGGGCAGTTGCGCGAGTGCCTCGCCCAGGTCGCCCAGTTCCAGCGCCAGACGCTCCAGCGCGGCCTGGGGAGGCACGAGCGAGGCGCGTCCGCCGCTGGCCGCTTCCATGCGCTCGCGCAGCACCGCGGCGCCCTCCTCGTCGAGTCCGGGAGAGAGGTACACCGTCACCTGCACCTCACCGCCCAGCGAGGCCAGGAGCGCGTCCACCCCGCGGCCCATGGCCTGGGCGAGCCCCGCGGAGAACAGGGCGATGGCGATGGTGGTCACGGCGATGAAGTGGACGAAGGGCGCATGGCGCAGCCCCGACGCCGCCGAGCGCCAGAAGTAGGCCGTCTTGGCCAGCACGCTCATCCCGCCGCCACCCGCCGGGCGGCCTTCACTCCGTCCTCGTCCGACACGATGAAGCCCCCCTCCAGGCGCAGGGTGCGCTTCTGGTAGCGGGTGATGAGGCCGGTGTCGTGGGTGGCCACCATCACCGTGGTGCCGCGCACGTTCACGTCCATGAGCAGATCCATGATCTCCACGGTGAGCGCCGGGTCCAGGTTGCCCGTGGGCTCGTCGGCCAGAAGGATGGTGGGATCGTTGACGAGCGCGCGGGCGATGACGACGCGCTGCTGCTCACCCCCGGAGAGCTTGAGGGGCATGGAGCCCGCCTTGTGCTGCAGGCCCACGAGCTTGAGCATGCGGTGCACGCGCTCGCGCGCCTCGGCGCGGGGCACACCCAGCACGTCCAGGGTGAAGGCGACGTTGTCCTCCACGGTGCGGTGCGGCAGGAGCTTGAAGTCCTGGAACACCACGCCGATGTTGCGCCGCAGGTAGGGCACGGCCGACTCGCGGATGCGCGCGATGTTGCGCCCGCCCACGAGGATCTGCCCCTTGGTGGCCTTCTCCGCGCAGAAGATGAGCTTCATGAGCGTCGTCTTGCCCGCGCCCGAGGGGCCCGTGAGAAAGACGAACTCGCCCTTCTGCACATGCAGGTTGATGTCCGAGAGGACCGGCGGATCGCCCGGATAGGCCTTGTACACGTGGAACATCTGGATCATCGGCGGGGGCGATTATGGCCCCGCTCGCGCCGCATGTGCCACGGGACAGGCGAGCTACTGGTTGTTGTCCTCGCCCGCCAGGTAGCTGAGGATGACCTCGTCCAGGCTCTTCTCGGAGATGAGATCCTCGCCGAACAGCGTCTCCACGCCCACCTCGTTGATCTTCGGCTGCACCTGCAGGGCGCGCGCGGCGGCGATCTCCGGGGGGAGGTGGGAGGCGGGGGGCGCCGCGGGAGGAGGCGCCTTGGGGCCCGAGGGCGGCCGCGCGTGGGGCGCGTCCTCGGCGGAGCCGAGCTGCCCGGGCTGGTAGTGCCGCACGCCCGTCTCGTAGCCGTCGTACACCCCGTTGATGAGGTTGCGCAGCATCTCCTTGTGCTGCTCCTCCATCAACTCGCGCACGACCTCGGCGAGGCTCTCCGCGTTGAGGATGTCCGCGTAGGACGTCTTCTTCGACGCGAGGATGTTCCCGCCCACGAACAGGTGCGTGATGATGTGGGGATTGTTGACGCCCGAGTCCTCGGTCTGGACGTGGTAGACGCGACCCTTGTACTTGATGTTGTGGTTGAAGCCGGTGACGGCTTTTTCGAAGGTTTTCGCCATGCCCGAGTGAGCGGACCGTAGCAGTGCGACCCGGGCGAAACAAGAAACGCGTCGGATTGTGTGCGACGTCCGCCTGCCGGCCAGCCCGAGAGCGGAGCAGACGGCCGGTTCGTTCACCATCAGACGCCGCTTCGCCTCCACATGGGATTAAAGTCCGTATCCCCCAGGGGGGAAGGCAGCGCCGGCGTTTCCCGGCGCGAGGGAAACGACGATGAAGAACGAGCTCAAGAACCAACTGCGCCAGCAGGACGCCACCGTCCTGGCCCAAGGCTACTCTCCAGCGATCCGCGCCATGGAGGTGTTCAGCATCGTCGCCTTCGTGGCCCTGGAGTCGGCGCTCGTCTGGCGGCTGTGGGGCAACCCCCTGGTGGGCCCCTGGATGGTGCTGAGCGCCGTGCTGCTGGGCTACCTGGCCGCGGACTTCGTCTCCGGCCTCGTCCACTGGATGGGGGACACCTGGGGCTCCACCGACATGCCCGTGCTCGGCAAGGCCTTCATCCGGCCCTTCCGTGAGCACCACGTGGACGAGAAGGCCATCACCCGGCACGACTTCGTGGAGACCAACGGCAACAACTGCCTCGTGTCGCTGCCCGTGGCGCTGCTCGCCCTGCTGCTGCCCCACACCAGCGCCACCTGGGTGTTCCTCTCCAGCTTCCTCGGGGCGATGATCTTCTGGGTGATGGCGACCAACCAGTTCCACAAGTGGTCCCACACGGACACGCCGCCCGCGCTCATCGGCTTGCTGCAGCGCGTCCACCTCGTCCTGCCGCCGGACCACCACCGCATCCACCACACGGCGCCCTACGACAAGTACTACTGCATCACCGTGGGATGGATGAACAAGCCGCTCGCGCTCATCGGTTTCTTCCCGATGATGGAGCGCGTCATCACCTGGACCACGGGCCTGATTCCCCGCAAGGACGACATCGGCGCCGAAGCGGCCCTGGAGCTCTTCGAGACCCAGGCCGCCGACACGCCCCCCGTGGTGAAGGCCGCCCAGGAGCTGCTCGAGGGCAGTGCGCTCGCCGAGGAGCCCGCTGCCGTGTCCCCGGTGCGGCCGTCCTGACACACCGCCGCGCGGTGGCCCGGCCCCTCAGAAGGTCAGGTCCACCTGCTCCGCCGAGGGGATGCGCCGCCCGAGGAAGCGCTCCCCCACCTCCACGAAGCGCTCGGGCACGTCGGTGACGAAGAAGTGGTGGGAGGGGGCACGTCCCGCCGGAGCCAGCAGCCCGCGCTCCTCCAGCAGCCCCGCCACCACCTCGACGGTGGCCTCGGCCGAGTCCACCAGCGCCACCTCGGGGCCGACCACCTCCGCGATGATGTCCTTGATCAACGGATAGTGCGTGCAGCCCAGCACCAGCGTGTCCACCCCGCCGCGCACGAACTCCCCCAGGTACTCGCGCGCCACCAGCCGCGGCACTTCTCCGGAGAGCCAGCCCTCCTCGGCCAGGGGAACGAACAGAGGACACGCCCGGGCCTTCACCCGCACGCCCGCCGGTCCGGCCGCCGCCTCCAATTCGCGCTGGTAGGCCCCGGAGCGGATGGTGCCCGGCGTGCCGATGACGCCCACCTGTCCCCCCCGGGTGCGCCGCAGCGCCGCCCTCGCCCCGGGAGCGATCACCCCCACCACCGGGACCGGCAGCGCCGCCGACAGCGCGGGCAGCGCCACCGCCGAGGCCGTGTTGCACGCCACCACCAGCACCTTGATGCCGCGCTCCAGGAGGAACTCCGCGTTCTTCAGCGAGTAGCGCGTCACCACCTCCCCGGACTTGGTGCCATACGGCACCCGGGCCGTGTCACCCAGGTACAGGGTGCTCTCGCCGGGAAGCTGGGACATCAGGGACTTGAGGACGGTGAGCCCTCCCACACCTGAATCGAAGACACCGATGGGACTGTGGCTGTCTGGCCGCATGACGGGGGCTCCTATCACGTTTGATGCCAACCCATGGCGGCCCCCGCAAAGCAGAAGGGCCGAGGCAGTGGCCCCGGCCCTTCCCCACTCCGCGTCGCGGTGGACTAGTAGTGGCGCTGGAGGTTGACGGTGTAGGAGTCCGCTTCCGTCTTCTGGACGAAGGCCGTCACCGTCAGCGTGGGCGGGTTGTTCAGGTTGGAGTAGCTCACCTGTGAGCCGCTCATGCCCTTGATGATCACGTCGTACTGCCCGGGCCTCAGGTACTTGTAGAGGATGGGTGCGCCCGTGCAGGCCTTCGCATCGCCCTCCTCCCCGTAGACGAGCTTGCCCGTCACCCGATCTCGCATGTTGATGCGCACCCCGGTGACCCCCGCCTGCTCACACGTCTTCTGTATGGAGCCGTCGAGCAACTCCCAGCGCAGCGACATGCCACCCACCGCCCAGAGGGTGTAGGACACCGAGATGGGACTGCCCGCCTGCGTCGTCAGCGTCCCGCTGCGGTAGTAGTAGGGCGTCGCCCCCGTGCTGGTGACCTTCATGCCCACGAACTCGATGGAGTGAGTGCCGGGCGCCAGGAAGGGCGAGGAGATCTGCTTGCCACCGCTGCCCTCCTCACATTGCAGGCGCGTCCACTCGCCATTGTCGATGCGCACGTCCACGTGGGTCACCCCCGCCTGGGCGCAGGTGGGGTTGGAGTTGTTGGTATTGCCCTCGAAGGACCAGGAGACGTAGGCGAAGGAGCTGCCACCGCCCTGGGGGGTGAGGTTGACGTTCACGCGGATGTCGCCGTTCACCGTGAAGTCGCCGCTGGCCCGGTAGAGCACCTTGTTGTCGTAGCCCCGCGCCTCCAGCGTGTAGCTGTAGGTCCGGGGCAGGAAGTCGTGCAGCACGATGCCATCCGACCCCCCGGTGTTGCAGGCGTACACACCGCCATTGTGGAGCGTCTCACCGGGGATGGAGATGCGGATGCTCTTCACCTCGGGCACGTCCGCGCAGCGGCCCTCCCCGATGTTGCCGAACGTCCAGAGGAACATCACGTCCCCGGGATAGGTCGGCGTGGGCCGCGGCGGCGGGTCCGACGGCGTGTAGCAGCAGGGGCCGTCATCATCTCTGTCGACGATGATGCAGCCCGAACCGGCCATGGTCAGACAGAGGAATGCGAGCAGGATTCTGGCGTTCATGGAAGCGCTCTCGGGTGGGGAAGGGGGCGAGCGGGCGTACAGCCCGCCACACTTCTCCCTGGACGCCCCATCCCGGGAATTATTCATTCCGTTCGCCGCAGCAACCAACCAACCCCAGTCCCCCCGGGCTTTGTTTGACCCACCCGGACCCAGGTGTTACGGCCTGCACCCCATGTTGATGCCCCGCTTCCCCCTGGCGCTCGGCGCCATGAACTACGTGCAGATCCTCCAGGATGCGTCCTTCCTGGAGCTGGGTGTCCTGGGCCTGCTCATGGTCGTCTCCGTGGCCTCCTGGGCGCTCATCGCCCTCAAGGCCACCCAGCTCGCGCGCGCCCGGAGCCAGTCCCTCGCCTTCCTCGACACCTTCTGGAAGGCCTCCCGCCTGGAGACCATCTACCAGGACGCGCAGAAGCTCGAGGGCTCGCCGCTGTCCAAGGTGTTCTGCGCCGGGTACGAGGAGCTGACCAAGCTCGCCCAGGCGAAGGAGGGCGCCAGCGGCGCCATGGCCGAGCGGCTCGGCGGCATCGAGAACGTGGAGCGGGCGCTCAACCGGGCCTCGACCAATCAGCTCACGGACCTGGAGGCGCGCGTGTCCTTCCTGGGCACGGTGGGCTCGGCCGCGCCCTTCGTGGGCCTGTTCGGCACGGTCATCGGCATCCTCAACGCCTTCAACTCCATCGCCGAGCAGGGCAACGCCACGCTCGCCACGGTGGCCGCCCCCGTGGGCAACGCGCTGTTCGCCACCGCCGCGGGCCTCTTCGCCGCCATCCCCGCGGTGGTCGCCTACAACTCGTTCATCAGCCGCATCAAGGTGTTCGACACGGAGATGGCCAACTTCTCCGCGGACTTCCTCAACATCGTCAAGCGGCACTTCTTCCGCTAGGGAGCACGGCACACCATGGGCATGGGCTCCAACTCCAACAAGGGAAGTGGCCGCGTCACCATGAGCGAGATCAACGTCACGCCCATGGTGGACGTGATGCTGGTGCTGCTCATCATCTTCATGGTGACCGCGCCCCTCATCCAGCAGGGCGTCAAGGTGAACCTGCCCGAGGCGCGCGCCGCCGCGGTGGAGGCCTCCGACAAGAAGCTCGTGCTGTCCATCGACGCGCAGCGCCGCGTGTACCTCGGCGAGGCCGAGGTGCTCATGGCCGAGCTGGAGAAGAAGCTCGCCACCAACGCCAAGGCCCAGGCGGACAAGGAGCTCTACCTCCACGCGGACCGGGACGTGCCCTACGGCGTGGTGGTGGACGTCATGGCCGCCGCGCAGCGCGCGGGCATCACCAACGTGGGGATGATCACCGATCCCTCCGCGGGTGGCCGGGCCTCGGCCTCCAGTAAGGGAAAGAAGGAGGCGCGACGCTAGCCCATGCATCCCGCCGCCAATCAGAGCCTGCTCGCCTCGCGTCCCTCGCGCGTGGGCCGCTTCCTGGGCATCTCCCTCGCGGGCCACGCCCTGGTGCTGGCTGCCGTGGGCGTCTACACCACCTGGTTCCAGGCGCCTCCCCTGAAGCTGGAGCAGACGCCCATCCGCGCCACCCTCGTGCGCCTGGGCAAGCCCCGGGACGAGAAGCTCCTGCCCCGCAAGGAGCAACCCCCGCCGCCGCCACCCAAGAAGGTGGAGGCGCCGCCCTCGCCCACGCCCCCGCCGCCCGAGCCTCCCCCGGAAGCCGTGGCCATCCCGAGCCTCAAGCCGGAGCCCGCCCCCAAGCCCGCGCCCCAGCGCGGAGAGACCCAGGGCGAGAACCGCCGCGATCGGCTCTTCGGGGCCTTCGACAAGCTCGCCAAGCCCTCCAAGCAGGAGGAAGAACCCGAGGGCGCCGAGGATGGCGACCCCAACGGCGACGCGGCCAAGGCCGAGGGCGAGCGCTACTTCGGCCTCATCTCCTCGCAGGTGCGCCGCCACTACAACGTCGCGGACACCATCCCCGACAACGAACGGTTGATGCTCAAGGCCCAGGTGGCCATGCGCCTGGGCCGCGCCGGAGAGGTCATCGAGGCACGGCTGGCCAAGGCCAGCGGCAATACCCTCTTCGACTCGGCCGTGCTGTCCGCGGTGAAGAAGGCATCCCCCTTCTCGCCTCCCCCCGATCCCTTGCGCGACATGCTGCAGAAGAGCGGCATCGTCCTGGAGTTCAGTCCGTGAACGTGAAAGCCCTCCTCGCCTCCCTGGTGTTGTCGTTGCCGCTCGCGGCGCTCGCCCAGGCGCCCGTCATCCAGATCTCCGGCGCCACCTTCCAGCCCCTTCCGCTCGCCCTCTCCACACCCCTCACCCAGGGTGGCGAGGTCAAGTCCTCCGCCACCGCGGTGGATGACGCGCTCCTGTTCGACCTGCGCGCCTCGGGCCTCTTCCAGATGCTCGATCGGGCCAGCTTCCTCGCCGACGCCAAGGAAGGCATGACGGCGGGCAGCATCAACTTCGCGCGCTGGGCGGACGTGGGCGCCGAGGCCCTGGTGAAGTACACCCTCACGCGCGAGGGCGACGAGCTCAAGGCCGAGGCGCGCGTGTTCAACGTGGGCAACGGCCGCGAGGAGTTCAAGACGGCCCAGAGCGGCCCCACCGCCCAGCCCTCGCAGCTCGCCCACAAGGTCGCCGACGCCATCTACCGCCACTACACCCGCGAGCCGAGCCCGTTCCTCGTCCCCATCACCTACGTGCGCAAGTCGGGCGCCAACCGGGACGTGTGGGTGGCGGACTGGGACGGGCGCAACGCCCGGCAGGTGACCCAGGGCGGCATCAACCTGCTGCCCGCGCTCGGGCCCGACGGTCAGCTGGGCTACACCTCGTACCAGCAGGGCAAGCCGGACCTGTACGTCCGCAAGTCGGGCGGAGACACGATCCGGCTCAAGACGAACGAGGGCCAGATGGCCACCGGCATCGCCTTCTCGCCGGATGGCAAGCGCGTGGCCTACGCCCTCGCGGATGACGAGAGCGCGCAGATCTGGGTGGCGAACGCCAATGGCGAGGGCGCCCGGCAGCTCACCGACACGCGCTTCGGCATCAACACCAGCCCCGCCTGGTCTCCGGATGGCAAGCGCATCGCCTTCGTGTCCAATCGCGGAGGCTCTCCCCAGGTGTACGTGATGAACGCGGATGGCTCCGCCGTGCGGCGCCTCACCTTCCAGGGCAACTACAACCAGACGCCCAACTGGTCCCCACGCGGCGATCTCATCGCCTTCACCGCGCGCGACGAGCGCAACGCCTTCGATCTCTTCACCGTCCACGTGGACACCGGGAAGATCAGCCGCCTCACCCAGGATCAGGCCAACAACGAGGAGCCGAGCTTCTCGCCCAACGGGCGCCTGGTGCTCTTCACCTCCACGCGCAACGGCCCCTCGCAGCTCTTCGTCATGACGGCGGAAGGCAACAACCCCCTGCCCCTGCCCGTCCAGGACAAGGCCGCCATCACCACGCCCGACTGGGGCCGCTAAACGCTCCCGCCCGAGGGGGACTGCGTCTACACTCCCCGGCCCCATGGACCGGTCCCCCTTGCGAGCCCACTGGGCGCTCGACCCCGAAACGCTCTTCCTCAACCACGGCTCCTTCGGCGCCTGCCCCACCCGGGTGCTCGAGGAGCAGTCCCGGCTGCGCGCGCGCCTGGAAGCCAACCCCGTGCGCTTCCTCCACCGCGACCTACCGGACCTCGCCGACGCGGCCCGCGGCGCGCTCGCGGACTTCCTCGACGCCAACCCGGACGACCTGGCCTTCGTCCCCAACGCCACCACCGGCGTCAACACCGTGCTGCGCTCGCTGCGCTTCGCCCCCGGCGACGAGCTGCTCACCACCGATCACGAGTACAACGCCTCGCGCAACGCGCTCGACTTCGTGGCCCAGCACTGGGGCGTGCAGGTGGTGGTCGCGAAGCTGCCCTGGCCCACCCCCTCCCCCCAGGCCGTGGTGGACGCGGTGCTCGCGCGCGTCACCGAGCGCACCCGGCTCTTCCTCATCGATCACATCACCAGCCAGACGGGCATGATCCTCCCCGTGGCCTCGCTCGTGCGCACGCTGCGCTCGCGCGGCGTGGAGACGCTCGTGGATGGGGCGCACGGGCCCGGCCAGATTCCCCTGTCCCTGCGCGAGCTGGGCGCCGCGTACTACACCGGCAACTGCCACAAGTGGCTGTGCGCGCCCAAGGGAGCCGCCTTCCTCCACGTGCGCCGTGACGCGCAGCCCCTCGTCCGCCCCCTCGTCATCAGCCATGGGTACAACTCGCGGCGCGAGGATCGCTCGCGCTTCCGCCTGGACTTCGACTGGCTCGGCACGAACGATCCCACCCCCTTCCTGTGCATCCCCAAGGCGATTGAAGTCATGGGCGGACTGGTGCCCGGCGGCTGGCCCGAGGTGATGGCCCGCAACCACGCCCTGGCGATCGCCGCGAGAACCCTGCTCCACCAACGACTGGGCGGCGCCCCCCGCTGCCCCGAGGACATGGTGGGCAGCATGGCCACCGTGGCCCTCCCGGACGGCTTCCCCGAGGAGCCCTCCGTGCTCGGGTTGGATCCACTCCAGGAGCGGCTCTTCCTCGAGCACCGCATCGAGGTGCCCATCATGCCCTGGCCCAAGCCCCCCCACCGTCACGTGCGCGTGTCCGCCCAGCTCTACAACTCGCCCGCCGAGTACCAACGGCTGGCGGAAGCTTTGGAGGCGCTGCCACGCTGAGTAAGCTGCGCTGAATGCCTCGATACGCCACCATCGACGTGGGGACCAACTCGGTCCTCCTGCTCGTCGCCGACCGCCATCCCGATGGCCGCTTCCACGCCGTCCAGGAGCGCGCGGAAATCACCCGTCTGGGACGCGGCGTGGACCAGAGCCGCCGCCTGTCCCCCGAGGGGATGGAGACCACCCTCCAGGTGCTGTCCGACTTCGCCGACGAGGCCCGGCGCCTGGGGGCCGAGGCCATCGCCGTGTCCGCCACCAGCGCGGCGCGCGACGCGGAGAATGGCGCCGAGTTCCTCGCCGCCGCCCGCACGCGCGCCGGCGTCACCGTGGAGATCATCCCCGGCGAGCTGGAGGCCCAGCTGTCCTTCACCGCGGCGTTCGCGGACTTCGGACGCACGGCGCGCGGTCCCCTCGTCGTGGTGGACATCGGCGGAGGCTCCACCGAGTTCATCTACGGGGACACCGCGGGCAAGGTGACCTTCCGCCACAGCTTCGACGTGGGCTCGGTGCGCATGACCGAGCGCTACGTGCGCGCCGATCCCCCCTCCGCCGAGGACCGGGCCCGCGTGGAAGCCCACCTGCGCGAGACGTTCTCCTCGCTGCCGCCCTGCCCCCCGGGTGCCCAACTGGTGGGCATCGCCGGCACGGTGACGACCCTGTTCACCGTGCGCCACGCCATCGATCCGTATGACGCCGGGCGGGTGCATGGAGGCACGTTGTCGCTCGCGGAGCTGGACGCGCTGGTGGACTCCCTGTGCCAGAAGCCGCTCGCCGAGCGCCAGAAGCTGCCCGGTCTTCAACCCAAGCGCGCCGACGTGATTGCCGCCGGAGCCCTCATCCTGCGCGAGTGCCTGCGGGCGCTCGGGCTGGACAACTGCCTCGTGAGTGATCGCGGCCTGCGCTGGGGTCTGCTCGCGCACCGCTTCGGAGCCTCCTCTTGAGCCCGCCCGTCGCCGTGGCGACCCCGGCCGCCGCACCCAATAGCACCTACGCGCTGTTCATCCTCTCGCTCATCAACCTGGTCAACTACCTCGACCGGTACATCGTCACGGTCGCCCTGCCCCACATCCAGCGCGACTTCCAGCTCGACAACACCCAGGCGGGACTGCTCGGCAGCTTCTTCATGGTGGTGTTCATGCTGGCCTCGCCCATCAGCGGCTTCCTGGGCGATCGCGTTCCGCGCCGCTTCCTGGTGGCCGGAGGCGTGCTGCTCTGGAGCCTCGCCACGGGGGCCTCGGGACTGGCGAGCACCTTCGCCGCGCTGATGGTGGCGCGTGCGTGCGTGGGCATCGGCGAGGCGGGCTATGGCGCGGTGGCCCCCTCCATCATCTCCGACCTCTTCCCGCGCGAGCAGCGCACGCGCGTGTTGTCCATCTTCTACATCGCCATCCCCGTGGGCGCGGCGGCTGGCTACGGGCTCGGCGGCTGGTTGAGCAACGCCTACTCGTGGCACGTGGCCTTCTACGCCGGAGGCGTGCCGGGCATCATCCTCGCCGTCATGGCCTTCTTCATGCCCGAGCCCCAGCGCGGCGCCATGGACGGTCCGGACGCCCAGAAGAAGCTGCCCTTCCTCGTGGGCCTCAAGGGCCTGGGGCGCAACCCCGCCTTCTGGTGGACCACGAGCGGCTACACCCTGATGACGTTCTCCATCGGCGGACTGGCCTTCTGGCTGCCCTCCTTCCTCGTCAACGAGCGGGGAATCACGCTGGATCGCGCGGGCTTCCTCTCCGGGGCGGTCACCGCGCTCGCGGGCCTGACGGGGACGATCGCCGGCGGCTGGCTGGGAGACCGGATGGATCGGCGGATGCCGGGTGGAGGTCTGCGCCTGTCGGGCGTGGGGCTGCTGCTCGCCGCGCCGCTCATGGTCCTGGCGGTGAGGGTGTCGGCGCAGGCCCCCATGTTCGCCATCATCTTCATGGCCCAGTTCCTCATCTTCCTCAACAGCGGGCCCATCAACGCGGCCATCGTCAATGGCGTGCCCCCCGCCTTCCGCGCCTTCGCCATGGGGCTCAACGTGCTCTTCATCCACATGCTGGGTGATGCCCTGTCCCCCACGGTCATTGGTAGGCTGGCGGACGTCAGCAGCCTCGCCGTGGCCATCCAGGTGAACGCTATTCCCGTGCTTCTGGGAGGGCTCGCGCTATTGATGGCGGGCAAGGCGTTCCGACATGTAAACGCCTGAGAACCGGGCTCCTCCCGGTTCCCCTCACCCAGGAGAAGTCCGTGAGCCTGCTCTTCTCCCCGTTGCGCCTGCGCGGGGTCACGTTGAAGAACCGAATCGTCGTCTCGCCCATGTGCCAGTACTCGAGCGAGGACGGCTTCGCGAACGACTGGCACTTCGTCCACCTGGGCTCCCGGGCCGTGGGCGGCGCGGGGCTCATCATCCTCGAGGCCAGCGCCGTCGAGGCCATCGGACGCATCACCCCGCAGGATCTCGGCATCTACAAGGACGAGCACGTCGAGCCGCTCGCGCGCATCGTGAAGTTCCTCCACGAGCAGGGCGCGGTGGCGGGCATCCAGCTCGCGCACGCGGGGCGCAAGGCCTCCTCGAGCCCTCCCTCGCTGGGCGGAGCGCCCATCGCCCCCAACGCCCGGGGAGGTTGGACCCCCGTCTCCTCCAGTGGCCTCCCGTTCGACCCGAGGAACCCGGTGGCGCCCACGGCGCTCGACGAGGCGGGCATCCAACGCATCATCCGCTCCTTCGCCGAGGCGGCCGACCGCGCCCGGGCCGCGGGCTTCCGGGTGGTGGAAATCCACGGCGCGCACGGCTACCTGCTGCACGAGTTCTTCTCCCCACTGTCCAACCAGCGCACGGATCGCTACGGCGGCTCCTTCGAGAACCGCGTGCGCCTCATCCGCGAGGTGACCCGCGCGGTGCGCCAGCGCTGGCCCGAGGAACTGCCGATCTTCGTGCGACTGTCCGCCACGGACTGGGTCGAGGAAGGCTGGTCGGTGGAGGACTCGGTGGCGCTCGCGAAGCTGCTCAAGGAGGATGGCGCGGACCTCATCGACTGCTCCTCGGGAGGCGCCGTGCCCGGAGTGAGGATTCCCGCCGGGCCGGGCTACCAGGTGCCCCTGTCCGAGCGCGTGCGCCGCGAGGCGGACATCGCCACGGGCACCGTGGGCTTCATCCAATCCGCCTTCCAGGCCGAGAGCACCTTGCGCACCGGGCAGGCGGACGTCGTGCTGCTCGCGCGAGAGATGCTGCGCGACCCCTACTGGCCCCTGCACGCGGCGAAGGAGCTGTACACCCAGGTGGCGTGGCCGAAGCAGTACGAGCGCGCGCAGAACTGAGCCGACGGGGACTCAGCTCGAGCCCAGGCTCCCCAGCGGAAGGCCGAAGTGCGAGAGCAGCAGTTGCTCGCGCTCCTCGGCCGCTCCGAGCACCCGCTCCACGCGATGTCCCCCCTCCGAGAGGAGGAGCCGCTCTCCGCGCAGGGTCACCCGGCCCCGGGGCGTCTTGCGCGTGCAGAGCAACTCCCGGCGCAGGGGCGACCCGGGCGGTGGGTAGTCCTGGCCGCGCGCCACGAAGTCCTCCCACCGTCTCGGCTCACGCGAGAACGTGTAGAGCCATGGGCACGTGCCATCCGGCTCCTCGCGGGCAAGGCCCCACTCCTCGCCTCTGGGCTCCAGGAGGAACATGCGCCCCCCGGTGGGCCATCGTCCGGGGACCAGTGGCAGGGGCTCGTCGAAGGCCTCCCCGAAGCCCACGTCCACGAGCCACTTCTCCTCCAGGGCGACTTCCAGGACGAGGTGATCCAACCCGGGCGCCGTGGGCCATTCGCCCGCAACGGACACCCGCGCCGCCAGGTACGTCACCTGGAAGCCCAGGGTGCGCAGCAGCGCGGCGAACAGGCCGTTGAGCTCGAAGCCCAACCCTCCCCGACCGCCACGCACGAGCTTGTCGAAGAGCGCCTCCTCCTCGAGCACCATGGGTCGGCCGCCGAGCACGTCGAGGTTCTCGAAGGGAAGTGCCTCGAGATGCTGGAGGTGCAGGCGCCGCAACGCCTCCAGCGTGGGCCGTAACGGACCTCGGTAACCCATCCGCTGAAGGTAGAGACCGAGCTCCATGGCACGCACCAGCATAGAGCCCGCGCGCCACGCGCCCAAATCCGGGCCGGTACCCACACTCCCGGGATGTCGACTGTCTACCGGCCGTTCTTGCGGACGGACAGCTCCACGATGAAGTCGGGCCCGCCCTGGGCGCGGCCCTCGGCCCACTCCAGCACCGCGGGCCGATCGTCCCCCGCCCACAAGCCCAGCAGCTCGTACGTCATCCACTGGGCGAGCGAGCGCGCCACCCGCTGCGCGCCCTCGCGAGACACCGTCGACAGCGAGCCCTGCGCGTCCATCAGCCCGCGCACCAGCCTCGCCGGAATCATCCAGCACTCGGCGCGCAGCGCGGGCGGCACCAGGAACAGACAGACGGAGGACTCGCTCCGGCCCAGCACCGCGTCCACCTGCTCGCGCGCCAGCCGCAGGTTCGGCGCCCACTGGCCCTCGCCCCGCTGCTCCAGCTTGCGCGCCTGCACGAGCACCGCGCGCTTCGTTGTGAGGAAGCCCTCCACCTCCACCGTCAACACGAAGCCCAGCTCCACTCCGGCGGGCCTCGTCCCCTCCGCGGCCTCTGTCCCCTGCCCCGCTTGCTCGCGGCGCCGGTACTGGAAGCCCAGCTCCAGGGGCACGGGCTGTCCCTGCGCGAGGAGGATCGACAGGTCCGAGCGGATGCTGTCCACCTCGTTCTTCAAGTCCTCCAGCAGCCGCGAGACCAGGACGGACTCGTCCTCCCGGAAGTGCTCCGGATAGCGCGCGGAGAAGTCGCGCTCCACGCGGCCGAAGGCGCCCAGGAGCAGTTCCTCCAGGTCCCGATCCCTCAACCACGTCCGGCCGCCACCGAGCGTCAGGGCCCCGGAGGAGCGCAGATGCCGCAAGGCGCCCGTCAGGGTCGCGGGCGTCTCCGGCTCGGAGGACTCGGGCCCCGCGGCGAGCCACGCGTTGATGGCCCGCACGCGGAAGCGCACCCGCGTGGAGGGATGATCTCCCAGCCGGCGCAGGAGCCTGCGATCCGTGGACGTCTTCACCAGCGACAGCGTCACCAGCTCGGACTCGGAGGCGGCCGCGTCCGGCGCGCACCACAGGACGAACTCCATGGCCGCCTTGCGCAGCACGGGCTTCTTCGCATAGCGGCGCGTCACCTCCTGCCGCCATGCCGCCAGCTCGTCCGCGCCGGGCCGGTGCTCCGACTCCATGCGGGGCCACAGCTCCGCGCATTCCTCGGCGAGCCACTCCAGGGCGTCCGCCACCGGAAGACTCCGCACCCGCTCACGCGCCCGGTTGCGGCACTCGAAGGCATCCTCCGCGCCCTGGCGCAACGCCACCCGGAACAGCCGCTCCTCCACCCACAACAACACGAGCGCCAGCCCGGGCTCGGCCTTGGGCACCAGCCGCTCCCAGCAGGTGTCCACCACCCGCCGGTGCCTCGCGAGCTCCCGCTCCTCGTGGAGGCTCGCCACCACCGCGTTCAGGGACGCGCGCAGTCCCTCCACCGGCGGCTCGAAGGAAACCAGCACCTCACTGAGGTTGTCGATGACCGCCACCGCGCCTCCCTCCTCCAGGTTCCGGGCGAGCAGCAGGCCCGCACGCGTGCACCAGCGCGCCTCGCGCTTGCCGTGCGCGTAACACCCCAGGAAGCCGCGCAGCTCGCCCGGGTTGCGCGCCGAGGCCACGAGCTGGAAGAGCTTCTCCTCGAGGATGTCGCGGCACTCGCGCCAGGGAATCTTCGCCGCCCGCTCGCGGATGAAGGCCACCAGCTTGTCGCGGCCCTCGCGCAGGTGCGGCAACAACTCCCGGAGCTGATCCAACCGGCCGATGAGCCGCTTGTCCGAGCCCAGCAGCGTCTTCAGGTCCACCGCCACCGTGTCGTTGAAACACAGCACCCGGCCGTCGAACGTGCAGCGCACGCCACTCACCAGGCGCCGCAGCTCGTCCGGGTGGCGCTTGAGGTAGCGCGCCACCACCTTGGACAGCTCGGCGTCCACCTCGCGCGTGAGCGGCTCGAGCGCCTCGCCCTGTCCCCCGCCGCGCAGCGCCTGGACGAGCTGATCCTGCCGGGAGAGCAACCGCAGGAGCAGCTCGCGGGGCGCCTCCGAATAGGGCCACAGCAGTTCGCCCGAGTGCACCAGCAGGAACAACAGCTCTCCGGGAGAGCGCGGGCCCACGTCCAGCCGGGCCCAGGTGGCCGCCTGCGCCCGCTCGCGCTCCTCCAGGGTGGCCCGCCGCACCCAGTCGGTGAGCTGCTCGGCCCACTGGGGACGCGATGCGAGGACCGCGTCGGCGGGGGCGCCCGAGGCCTGCTCGTAGAGCGCCTGGAGGGAATCAGGCCAGTGGGGATCGACGGAAGACATGTGCCGCTTACCGCCCTGGTATCACATCCGGCGTCGCGGCAGCAGACGCCAACCGCGGTTGGTACTCCCCCGCCAGCCGCTCCACCTGCTGCGCCAGTCCTCCTCCCTCGGCGAGCAGGCGGGCCTTGAGCCGCGCCCGATTGCCCAGGGTGAAGAACACGGACACGTCATGCCGCACGACGCTCCAGCGCTCGGAGAAGTACAGCGTGAGGAGCGCGAGCGGAGGAACACCCAGCAGCACCGACACTCCCACCGGCGCCCCGAGCCACAGCCATGCCCCCACCGTGAGCGCCGCCCACCACACCGCCGACGTCACCGCCGCCGCGAGGAACTTCACCGTCGCCTGGACGTCCAGCTCCGCGTTGCGGCTCGCCCAGCGCGGAAACAGATAGGGCACGTAGAACAGACACAGCCCCACGAGCGACAGGGGCAGGCCCACCACGAGCAACAACAGGTTCTTCAGTGCGAAGCGCGCCACGGGAGCGGGCTGGTACTCCAGCGACAAATCCGCGGGGTCCGCGCGCACCAGGGACAGGTGGCGCTGGAAGGTCATGAGCTGGCCGCGCACCCGCTCGAAACGCTCGGGCTCTTCCGCGCGGAACAGCTCGAGCCCCCGCGCCCAGTAGCGCAGCCGCTCCGGATCCTTCGCCTGCTTCTGGCGCAGGGCGTAGAGGTCCTCGGCCAGTTGGATGAGCGGCAGGTCCTCCCACTTGTCCAGGTTGAGGGTGACGGCGCGCAGCGCTCCGGCGATGCGCTCGGTGAGCGCGCGCACCGAGGCGGCCTCGTCCGCGCCGTCCGCGGGCAGGAAGTCGCGCACGTCGATGGGGGCGCCCACCTCGATGAGCACCTCGCTGCGGAACAGATGCTTGTCCGCGTACGTGAGACCCACCGGGACGATGCGCACGGCGGCCCCCTGCTTCGCCGCCCCGAGCGCGATGCGCGCCGCGCCCGTCTTCAGCTCCGCGAGCCCGGGCTCCGAGTGGCTCTTGCCCTCGGGAAAGAGGGTGATGGCCCGGCCCGCCACGAGCGCTCCGCGCGCCGCGTCCAGCGTGCCCTCGTTGCGGCCCATCTGCGTGGGGTCATCCTGCTTGCGGTACACGGGCAGTGCCCCGAGCCCCCGGAGCAGGGCGCCAATCACGGGAATGCGGAAGAGCGGCTCCTTGGCGAGGAACGTCACCTGCCGTCGCGTGAGGATGAAGACGAGCGCGGGATCGATGAGCCCGTTGGGGTGATTGCCCACGAAGATGACGGGCCCCTCGGTCTCGGCCTGGGGGGCATGCACCTTCACCCGGTAGAAGAGCCGCAGCAACAGCGCCACCAACGTCCGTACGAAGCCGTAGAACACGCGCGCAGTGTACACCGGGCGGCGCATGGCCCAACCCGGCGGCTCAGAACGCGCCGATGCTGAAGTGGAGCTGCCCCCAGGGCTCGTTGAGCACCTCGTCCGGGTCCAGGTTGATGCCCACGTCGAAGGCGAGCGGGCCCACGGGCGTCACGTAGCGGAAGCCGGCGCCCACCGTGTAGCGCAGCGAGGAGAACCGGTAGGCCGTCTGATCCAACCAGAGGTTGCCCGCCTCCAGGAAGAGGCCCAGGTCGAACGAGGAGCGCACGGGGATGCGCAGCTCCGTCTTGGCCAGGGTGAACAGCTCGCCGCCCTCGCTCACGGGTGGCTGCCCCGCGAGCAGGGTCAACAACTCCGCGCTACAGCCCGCCGGCTGGATGAGCGAGCGGCAATCGGCCACCTGACGCCGCAACTGCGTGCGCCGGTCCTCGCCGAGGATGCCGTCCTCGCGGAAGCCACGCAGGTTGCTGGAGCCGCCCAGGAAGAAGCGCTTGGAGCCGATGACCCGGGCGTCCTTCTCCAACGGCAGGATGATGCCCGCGCGAACCGACACCGCCAGCACCGTGCCCGAAGGCAGGGGCGCGTACACGCTCGCGTTCCCCGAGAGCTTCACGTTGTGCAGGGGCAGCGCCTCCAGCGGGGTGCCGCTGCTCGTGGTTTCGTACGATTGCAAGTCCCTCATCCACTCGGCGCTGGTGGATACCAACAGGCCCTTGTGGGGATTGGCCGGGTTGTCGCGCAGATCCACCGCCGCGGATGCGCGCAACGAATGCAGGATGAAGAAGCCGTAGGGGAAGCGCAGCCGCTCCTGGTCCGCCCGGTTCAGCGTGGCGAGTGGGCGGGTGCCAGCCTGCAGCACGTTGCCCTCCAGCTCGTACTGGAGCGTGGCGTTCAACCAGCGCGTCACCGACCAGTCCAGGCCCGTCACCGCGGCGACTCGGGAGGACAGATAGGAGGGCCGCTGCACGCGCTCGGTGATGAGATCCAGCCGCGCGCCGACCTCCAGGGGTTGCAGGCCGTAGAGCCGCGGCAGCACCGCCGACAACACGGCACGCCCGCCGAAGTCATTGATCCACGGAGCCGGAGCCGGACACTCCTCCGGCACCGTCGTGCAGGTCAGCCGGAGCGCGTTCGCCTTCTCCACGCCCTGGGTGCTCCACCCCACGTAGTTGAGCTTCAACCGGGCGGACAGGTTGAGGCCGCGCCCATCCACGTTCGTGCGAGCCGCGTCCAGCACCAGGCGCGGACCTTCCGACAGGAAGTAGCCCCCGGCGATCTCTCCCTCCCAGCGCGGGCGCTCGCGCACCTCCACGACGATGTCCTTGTTCGCCTCCGGCACCTCCGGCTTGTCCAGCCGCACCGTCACCTGCCGGAAGATGTTGAGCAGCGCGAGCCGGCGCTGGCTCTCGACGAGCTTGTCCGGCACCACCACCTCGTCTTCCTTGAGGCGCACCGTGGCGAGCACCACGTCCTCCTCGGTCCGCACCAGGCCGCGCACGAGGATGCGGCCCACCGTCACCCGGGGCCCGGGCTCCATCCGGAAGAGCAGCGACACGCCCGCCTCTCCTGGCGTGGGCTCGGCCTCCACGCGAGCGAAGAGATAGCCCTGGCGGCCCAGCTCGGTAACGAGCTCCCGCCGGCCGGACTCCACCGTGTCGGGGTTGAGCGCATCCCCGGGCGCCACGTGCACGAAGCGCTGGCCCTCGAAGCCCGGGGGACCGCCCTCCAGACGCACGGCTCCCACGCGCAGGGGCGAGCCCTCATGCACCTCGAACCAGGCCTCGGCCGTGCCCCGGCTCAGGCTCTCGCGCATGCGGGTGAAGCGCACGTGGGCCTCCAGGAAGCCGCGCTCCCGGTACGCCTCCGTCATCGCCTCCGCGGCGTCCCGGTACGCCTCCTCGACGAAGACGATGGCCGGATCCAACAACCACTCGCCCGGTCCCCGGCGCGAGCCCTCCGGCCCCATCTCCGCCACGCCCCGCAGGCGCGGCGGCGTGCCCGGCTGGGGCGTGCTGGCCCGCAGGCGCTCGGTGAGAATCTCGCGCAGCGCCTCGTTGGACAGCACCGTGTTGCCCCGGAAGTGCACCCGGCTCACGCGCAGCACGGGCCCCTCCTCGATGTCGAAGGCGAGCACCGCCGCCTCCCCTCGGGGGTGCACCAGCTCGCGCGGCTCCACGTGCACGGCGTGAAAGCCCCGGTAGCGATAGAAGAGCTCGAGCCGCCGCGCCAGGCGTGCCACGGTCGCCGCGTCCAGGGGCTCCGCGCCCTCGTAGGCGAGCACCCGCCTGAGCAGTGCGTCCGCGAAGTGGTGGTTGCCGTGGAAGTGGAGGCTGAAGCGCGGCCCGGCGGACAGGGGCACCACCACGGTCGCCGCGCCCGCCAACTCGTCGAGGATGGGCTGGCCCACGCTGGCGCGCCAGTGGCCGCGCTCGCGCAACAGGGTGCGCAGCCGCTCGAGACCCGCGTCCAGCCCTCCCCGATCCAACACCCCGCCCACGCGCAGGCCCAGCGTGGCGAGCAGCTCGGACAAGGGCAGCCCCGGACTGCCCGTCACCGACACGGCCGCCACCTGCGTGGGCCGGCCCTCGAAGACGGTGAAGACGAGCGCCACGCCGCCAGTCTCCTGCTCGCGCGTGAGCTCGATGCGGGCCTCGTTGTAGCCCTGACGCCCGTAGGCCCGGGCCATGGCCTCGAGGGCCGCGTCCAGGCGCTCCTCGTCGAGCCGCTGTCCCACGATGATGCCCTGCGCCTCGAGCACGTCCTGGAGCGCCGCGTCCTGGAGGACGACATTGCCCTCCACGGCGAGGCGCAGCAGGGGTTGGACGGGCGTGAGCTCGAACACCACGCGCACGCCCCCGGGCACGTCCACCGAGCGCACGATGATGTCGGAGAAGCGCTCGCTCGCCCACAGCCGCTCCACCGAGCGCCGCACGGCGCGGGCGGACAGGGCCTGGCCCTTGCGGACCGCCACCAGCGGCGAGAGCCCCTGGGTATCCGCGTCACCTGGCAGGAGCAGCTCCACGCTCACGACCGTGGGGGTCTCCGACTGCGCCACCGCGCGCGGGGACAGCAGCCACAGGACGCACGTCAGCGCTACTCGGACTGCCAGCCCAGCTTGAGCTCGAGTCCAAGGTTGCCAAGAGTGCTGAGTGCGGTCTCGCTGTGCTCGTTGTCCCACTGAAGCTGCATGGAAAGGCGGTTGTCGAAGCGGTACTCGGCACGCGCTCGGGTGCCGCGCCCGCTCACGGGCTGTGTGAGTTCAATCTTAAGATGCTCGGAGAGGAAATTCGACTTCAACTGTGCCGTGGGCTCGGCCTGTTGGGTGACATCGTTGTAGCTGGTGGAGATCTGCAGGGACAGGTCCTTGAGGAGCGGGTTGCTGGGAAGGAAGCGCTTCACCTGCCGGTCCAGACCGGACATGTTGAAGAAGGCCTCGGCGGCGAGCCCCACGCCAGCCGAGGTGGCCGTCTCCCGGTCCGTGCTCATGAAGCCCAGGGTGAGCAGCGACAGCACGTCGCCCTCGGGCAGGGCCGGCTCGGAGGTGAGCCGCAACTCGGGCGCGGCGGGACGGCCGGTGGCGTGCAGTTTCACCTGGTATTCGCGCACCTGGGACTGGGCGCTCAGGTCGAACACCGGATCAATGCCATACCGGTCCTGGAAATCAATCAGACCGCGGGTGATGGTGAACTGGTTGTTGCGGAAGAAGGCCTGGCTGTCCGCGTCGGTCTCCACCCTGCCGAGCACGCCCGGGCGAGCATTGGTCCCGGTGAGGTGCAACAAGCCCTTCAGCCGAGCCCGGGCCAGGTTGTTGTCCACGGACACGTCTTTCAGGTTCAACGCGACGTCCAGGGTCAGGTACTCGCGGGGACGCTCGACGGTGGGTGAAGGCAGCACGATGCGCCGGGACAGCCGCTTGAGGATGTCCTCCAGTTCAAGGCCGCGGCGGTAGCGCAAATTGAGGATGTCCAGCACGCCCCCCAGCCGCAGTTCCTCCGGCGTACCGGTGAGCGACAACTGCCCGGTGGTGGTGAAGGGCAGGTCCTCGTGGAAGCGCATGGACACCTCGTTGAGATGCACGTCCAGCGACACGTCCGTGGGCTGGAAGTCGCGCAGACTCACCTGCCCGTTGGCCTTGAATTGGCCCTCGTTGAGCGTGCCCTTCAGCTCTTCGAGGAGGATGCGCTGCTCGGTGAACGGCACCAGTCCGGATACCGACCGGGCCGCTATCGGCTGGTCGCGCAGGGACAGCCGGGCGTCGGAAATGAGGGCCGAGCCCTCCAGGGATGGACGGTCCGGCCTGCCGCTGGCCACGGCGCTGAGCTCCACGCGCCCCGCGGTGCGGGTGAACATCGGCGCGAGCGACTCCAGCAGGCGCAGGTCCACGGCGCCCTGGAGGAAGAACTCCATCTGCTCGGGAGTGGCCCAGCCGCTGGCGGACAGCTTGGTGTCCTGACCGCGCAAGGTGAAGGAGGGGACCTGCAACCGCCCGTTCGCGTATTCGAGCACGATGGGGCTCTCGTTCTCGACCGAGACCACCTCGCGTGACAGGGCGAGCCGCTCCACCCGGGCCTTGAGCTGGAGCGCATCCATGTCGCGCAGCGCGCCCTGGGCCTCGACCACCGCCTTGATCGAGCCGGACACGCCCTGGGTGAAGGCACTGGCGGGCAGCAAGGGACGGATCTCCGGCAGTTCCAGCGTCACCAGGGCCTCGAAGGGATAGGGCTCCTTGAGGCGCAGGGACAGCACGCCGCTCGTGTCGCGCGAGGGGCGACCCACCACCTGCAGCTCGCGGCCCTCGAGCCGGGCTTCCAGGTCCATGTTGCCCAGGTCGCGCTCGGCGAACGTCACCCGGGGGCCCCACACCCGCGCCATCGTCACCGGCACGTCCGTGTTGCCCGACACCGTGCCCTCCAGCGCCAGCGTCCCCTGCACGCCCAGGCGCCGGGCCGACTCCGGGCCGACGAGCTCCGCCAGGGACAGGCGCTCCCCGCCGAAGCGGTAGTCCAGCCGGCCCTTGTCCGGCCCGGAGAGGAAGAAGGAGCCCTCCACCCAGGTGAGGCCCAGCGCCCCCTCCAGCGCCGTGCGCTCGAGCACCATGGCCCCGCTCCGGTCGAAGCGCAGCCGCGTCGAGCCATCCCCCATGCGGCGCCCGTAGTAGGTGGTGTTGCGGAAATCCAGGGCGACGAGTCCCTCGAACTGCTCCAGCGGGCTGTCGATCTCCACGCGGCCCGAGGCCTCGCCCACCAGCGGCCCCTGCATGAGGGAGACGTTGGGGTGCATGGGGGCGATGAAGTCGATGAGATCCTCGGTGCGGCCGCGCGGCACCTCCACCTCGGTGCGCAGATGCAGGGCGCGGCCGAAGGTGAGCGCCGCGTTGCCGAAGTACTGGGTGCGCCCCTTCTGTCCGGAGAACATGGGCAGGCCCAGCACCTTGTCCTGGTACGTCACCTTGCCCTGCACCACGCCCAGGTCGAAGTTCCAGAACTCGAAGTCGCGCAGGGACAGGTCCGCGCCGATGCGCACCTTCGTGTAGGGGCCCTCGACCGTGGTGCTCACCGAGCCACGTCCCGCCCACGCGAGCTGGGCGATGTGGCCGAAGTCGGAGAGATCCACGTCCCCCCGGACATCCACCAGCAGGCCCCGTTGGGTGTCGAAGAAGAGCGTGGCGCCACCGCCGAGGCGCGAGCGGCCCGAGTCGATCTGCATGTCGGAGAAGGTGACGCGGTCGGACAGCAGCGCCACCCGCGTGCGCGCGTGGCCCCGCTCGTAGGTGAGGAAGGTACGTCCGCGCTCCGCCGGTGCATCGAAGGCGCGCGAGGCGAGCACGAAGCGGCCGTGGGACAGGTCCAGGTCACCCGAGAGCTGGAGCTTGGGCAGGAGCGTGCCGGACAGGCGGGCCTTGGCCGTCGTGATGGGGAAGTCCACCCAGGAGCCCGGAACGCCGGCCTTCTCCAGGATGCGGCCGAACGACGCGTCGTGGACCTCCAGCGCCAGCGAGACCGGCAAGCCCGAGCGCAGCGTGAGCGAGCCGGTGATGCGCGCGTCTCCCGCGCCGATGGGCAGCCGCAGCTCCTCGAGCGTCACCTGCTCGCCGGAGTAGATGAGCCGCGCGGTGAACGTGCCCGGCGAGAACTTCCCGTACGCGAGCCCGCTGCCCGACAACTCCGCGGACACGGTGGGCGCGGCCGGAGGACCATTCACCGTCAGGCGCGTCCAGAGGTGGCCCTGGGCGGGCTTGGGCAACAGCCCCGAGCGGGACAGCGTGCGCAGCGGCAGGAACACCTGGGCATCGAGCGCGAGGTTCGGCTCGCACAGCCGCTCCACGCGCCCGGAGATGTTCACCGTCGCCTCGTCGAGCGCCACCTCGCCCCGGTCCACCTCCAGCAACTGCTCGTCCACGTCCAGCGCGCCTGAAATGGCCAGACGTCCCAGGGCGAGCTCCTGTCCGGGCCCCAGCCGCACGAGGCCCCGCCGGGCCTCCATCTCGAATTCCTCCTCGCCCCAGCGCTCGCGCAGGTTCACGTCCAGCTCGGACAGCTCCACCTGCCGGCCACCGGGCAGCAGCAGCCGCACCTCCGCGCCGGTGAGGCTCAGCCGCGCCAGACTCAACCGGCGCAGGGGAATGAGCGGGCACACACCCGGCTCGCTCCGGGGCGCCCGCGGGCGCGTCAGGTCCAACGCGAGCCGCGGCCGGCTCACGCGCACGAGATCGATGGCGAGCTGACCCGAGAAGATGTTGGGCAGGCCGAGCTGCACCTCGGCCTGGTCCGCGGCGAACAGGGGTGAGTCGCTCTTGCCAGGCTCGGAGACGGACACGCCGCGCAGCACGAGCCGCTGGCCGAGCGGATCCACCTCGCACTCACCGATGCCCACGTCCAGGCCGAGCAGCGCGGGCAACTGGCGCCGCGCCTGGGCGCAGACGGTGTCCCAGGCCGTGCGCGTACGCAGCAGCAACACCGTCCCCACGATGAGCGCGAGGACGATGAGCCACGCGGGAATGCGCCGCGCGCCCTGCTGCCTGTTCCTTGGGGCCAAAACCGCTACAGTTTACCCAGTCCCTCGAGGTAGCGATCGATCTCCGCGAGGTCCACCTTCGGGCTGCTGACTGGCCGACTGGCGGAGGTGGGAATTTGGGGGGTGGTGGTAGCCGAGCCGCCCTGCAGGCCCAGGTTGTCCGCGACCCGCTGGATGAGGGGCTGGCCGATCGTCTGCTCTCGGAGCAGGAAGGCCTCGAAGAGGGCGTTGTCGCAGATGCTGTTGATGACGCGCGGGGTGCCGCCCGAGCGCTGGTGCACGGTGGCCAGCGCCTCGGCGGTGAAGGGCATGCGCGGACAGCCGGCCAGCCGCAGGCGGTGCTTGATGTAGGCCTCGGTGGACTCGGCGGTGAAGGGCTCGAGCTTGTAGCGCAGCGCCACGCGCTGGGCGAGCGGCGGATCCAGCTTGAGGTTCTTCTCGATCTCCGGCAGCCCGAAGAAGACGAAGGAGATGAGCTTGCGCTCGGGGACCTCCAGGTTGAGCAGTCCCCGGAACTCCTCCATGAGCTCGCGCGTCTCGAGCATCTGGGCCTCGTCGATGAGGACGACGGCCTTCTTGCCGGACTCGTAGATTTGGAGCAGCCGCTGGTAGAGCTGCGACAGCAGGGCGAGCTTCTCCTGGGCGGGGTTCTCCACGCCCAGTTGCAGGGCGATGCGGCGCAGGAGCCAGTTGGCGGTGATGCCCGAGTGGATGATGACGAGCAGCGCGGCCTCGTACTCGGACTCGGGCAGCGAGTCGAGCATGCGGCGCGCCAGCGTCGTCTTGCCCGCCCCGATGTCACCCACCAGGATGGACAGGCCCTTCATGTAGCTCACGGCATGCATGAGCCGGGTGAGCGCCTGGGAGTGCTGGGCCGAGTTGTAATAGAAGCGGCTCACCGGAGCGTTGGAGAAGGCCTCCTGGGTGAGTTCGAAGTAGTCGAGGTAGGTGGTCATGGTCTCGGCGAACCTCGGACTGAGCTAGACGTAGCCGACCTTACGCGGTTTGGCGGCCGGGGGGGGAGCCGCCACGGGAAGCCGGGATCCCGTCCCCGCGGCCCCGCCGGGCCGGGAGGTGGCGGAGGGCAGCGGATCCGCCACCGGAGACGTGGTGGCGGACAGCCGCTCCACGTGGGCGGCGACATCGCGGAACTTCTCGTCGAGTCCGGCGACCCGCTGGAAGTGGTAGAGCGCCTTGCCCGGCTCGCCCACGGCCTCGTAGGCCATGGCCAGCTCGAAGCCGAGCGCCTTGGGAACCTCCCCGACGGCGTGCTCGGAGGCGATGGCCTGCTTGAATGTTCCCACCGCCGCGCGGGCATCGCCCTTCTGGAACTGCAGCATGCCCGTCATGGTGAGGCAGTCCAGCTCGCGCTTCTTGCCCAGGCAGCCCTCGCGCGCCACGGCGAACTCGTGGAGCGCGTCGTCGATGAGACCCATCTCCCGGTAGGCGATGCCCAGATCGTAGTGCGTGTCCACGTCCTCGGGCTTGACCACCTTGGCGAGGCCCTTCTTGAACTCGGCGAACACCTCCTCCACCGAGTACTGGAAGTCCTCCTCCACGGGAGGCGCGGCCTGCTCGACGCCCAGGTCGCCGAACTCGCCGGCCAGCTCCGACGCCAGCACGAAGGCATCGCGCTCGGCCGGGGACTCGCCCAGGGCGGGCACCACGGGCACGGCCAACTCGGTGGCGGCATCCTCGGCCTCCGTGGCCTCCGGAGACTCACCCGACTCGAGCGCCTCGAGCCGGGCCATCAGCTCGCTCGCGCGCGCGTGGCCCGGGAAGGCGATCATCACCGTCTCGAGGATTTCCCGCGCCTCTTCGTAGATGCCCTGGTCGAGGAAGAAGCTGGCCTCGTCGCACTCCTCGCCACCGGGCTCTTCCTCGGGCGCCTCGACCACGGGAGCGGGCCTGGCGGCCGGCGGAGGAGCCTTGGCGGCCACGGCCGGCGCGGGCTTCGCGGCGGGAGCAGCAGGCTTCGCGGCGGGAGCAGCGGGCCTGGCGGCGGGCGCGGCGGGCTTCGCGGCGGGGGCAGCGGGCCTGGCGGCCGCAGGCGGAGCCTTGGCGACGGGCGCGGGCGCCTGGACGGGGGCCCGGGGCGCCACGACGACCGGAACGGGCTCCGGCTCCGGTTCGGGCTCCTCGAGCTCGTAGGCGCCGAGCGCGGGCGAGTCCGCGGGCGTGCCCTCGTCGTCCATGTCGGGAGCGGCGAACGGGTCCGGCTCGGAGTCGGGCGGCTCCAGTTCCAGCGAGTACTCGCGCGCTGGCTCGTCCTCGTCGGTCTCCTCGCCCTGCAGCGGCTCGCCCTCGAGCGGCGCATCCAGGGGCTCGTCCAGGGCGTCCGTGCCGACGTAGGCGACCGTGGTCTCCTCGGGCTCTTCTTCCGCGCCGAGCAGGGGCTCGTCCTCCGCCGGCTCATCCGCGAGCACCACGCCCTCCTCCTCATCGGAGTCCGAGGGGAGGCTGAACTCGCCGGAGACGATCTGCGCGTCCTCGTCGTGCTCGTCGCTCGCGGAGACGAGGGCCATCTCGTCATCCATGGGCTGCGCGAGGGCATCCGCGGGAGCGTCGGCCACGACGATCTCATCGTCGTTGGAGTCGACGAATTGGCGTCCTCGGCCACGGACTCCACGGAGGAGTTCGCGCTGGGCGCCGCGTCATCCGTCTGCAGCACGGACAGGAAGGCGGGCACCTCGGGGTGGCCGGGGTTCTGCTGGAGGATGGTGGTCAGGTAGGGCTGGGCGCGCTGCACCTCGGCGCGGCGCGTACACAGGCGCAGCACGTTGAGCAGCTGCTCGCCGGCCTGGGCCACGTTCCCCGAGGCGACGTAGATCTGGTACGCCTTTTCGTGCGCGTCGAGGTTCTCGGGGTCCACCGAGAAGATCTTCCGCAGGTGATCGAGCGCTTTGTCGTGCAGGCCGTACTTGACGTAGACCTCGGTCTCCGTGAGCAGCTTGGAGAACTGATCCTTGCCCGAGGAGGCCGCGGCGGCCGGAGCGGCCGTGGCGGCGGGAGCCGCTGGCGACGGGGTGCTCGGGGGAGGCGAGGCCGGAGCGGAAGGCGCCGCGGGAGTGGCCACCACCGCTTCCATCGAGCGCGAGGGCCGGGAGACAGGCGCGGCGGCGGCCGGGGACACGGCGGCCATCGAGCGCGAGGGCCGGAAGGCGGGCTCGGCGGAGGACGCCGCGGGAGCCTCGGCCTGGTAGGCCTGGAGGTCCGCGTCGGTGGGATCTAGCTCCGCGATGCGATCCCAGATGTCGCGGGCGTCCTGGGCGCGGGAGCGCTCCTGATAGACCTTGGCCAGCTCCTTGTAGACGGAGATGGTCTTGGCGGTCTGGCCGAGCCCGTGGAAGGCCTGGGCCAGCATGCTCAGCGTCTCGACGTCGCGCCCATCCGCCTTGAAGCACACCTGGAGCCGGGCGAGCGCGCGCTTCTGATCTCCGCGCGCGAGGTACTGCTGGGCCAGATCCCTGGCCAGCGCGACGTTGTCCGGCTCCAGCGTGGCCAGGCGCTCGGCCACGCGGAACCAGTCATCCATCCGGTTGTTGCGCTTGAGGTACTCGGCGGCCTTCTTGAACTCCTGGGCGGCCTCGCGCGCCATGTTCTCGCGCGCGTACAGCTCGGCGAGCTTGATCTTCGACGCCACGTTCTCGGGGTCGAGATCCACCATCTTCTTGAGCGTATCCAGGGAGTTCTTGACGTCGCCGGCCTTGTCGTAGTGGTTGGCGACGATCTGGAAATACGCCATGGCCTCGGACATCAGGCCGAGCTGCTGATGGAGCTCCGCGAGCTTGAGGTTGACGTCCAGCAGGTTGGGGTTGAGCTTGAGGACCTGCTTGTAGAGCGCGACGGCCTTGAGGAAGAAGCCATCGGCCGAGTACCCCTCGGCGACCTTGGTGAAGTAGAAGGCCGCCTGGACGTTGTCGTTCTTCTTCTGGAACAGCTCCCCCATCTTCTGCAGGACGCGGCCGTCCTTGGGGTCTGCTTCCAGGACCTTCTGGTACTCCTTGATGGCCTTGTCGTAGGCGCCCTTCGCGACGAGCTTGGCGGCGGCTTCGATGATCTTGTTCTTGTCCATCGAGCGTGGGCTTCCTGCCGAGCGAACCCCCTGGAAAATCTGGGGTTTCTGCTTCCTTCAAGGAGACTGCGAGGGAGGTGGGAGGCTAGCGGAATCATCCCTCGGGGGTCAAGGAATCCACCGGGTTGGCCCCTCTGTCGGATCAGGAGCCTGGGTGACGAGCAGACAGGCAGCCGTCAGGGTGTCTCTCAGGGGGTCTCTTCGATGGCCTTGCGCAGGCGCTTGGTGCCCGTCTCGGAGGCGAGCAAGCGTTCCACGAAGCGGGTGTCGTAGTTGCCCTCCATGAAGGACTCCTCGGCCAGGGCCGCCCGGTGGAAGGGGATGTTGGTGCGGATGCCCTGCACCACGTACTCGCCCAGGGCGCGCTGCATGCGGCGGATGGCGGTGGGCCGGTCCTCAGCGTAGACGATGAGCTTGGCCAGCAGGCTGTCGTAGTACGGCAGCACGGTGTAGTTCTCGTACGCGCTGGAGTCCACGCGCACGCCATAGCCACCGGGCGCGCTGTAGGCGGTGATCTTCCCCGGCCAGGGCGCGAAGGTGACGGGGTCCTCCGCGTTGACGCGGCACTCGATGGCGTGGCCGCGCATCTGGATGTCCTCCTGCTTGCGCTGCAGCGGCTGGCCGGAGGACAGCTTGATCTGCTCGCGCACCAGGTCGATGCCCGTGACGAGCTCCGTCACCGGGTGCTCCACCTGGATGCGGGTGTTCATCTCCATGAAGTAGAACCGCCCGTTCTCGTCGAGCAGGTACTCGATGGTGCCCACGTTGTTGTAGCCGAGCTTCTCCATGGCGCGCACGGAGACCTCGCCCATCTGCTGGCGCAGCTCGGGGGTGAGCGCCGCCGAGGGGCTCTCCTCGATGAGCTTCTGGTGGCGCCGCTGCACCGAGCACTCGCGCTCGCCCAGGTGGATGACGCGCCCATGCTCGTCGGCGACGATCTGGATCTCGATGTGGCGCGGCCGCTC
Organism: Cystobacter fuscus DSM 2262; assembly: GCF_000335475.2. Classification (NCBI taxonomy): domain Bacteria; kingdom Pseudomonadati; phylum Myxococcota; class Myxococcia; order Myxococcales; family Archangiaceae; genus Cystobacter; species Cystobacter fuscus. The sequence continues at coordinate 432,809 of NZ_ANAH02000006.1, forward strand.
GACGTAGCGCTCGATGTAGAGATCGCCGTTGCCGAAGGAGGCCACGGCCTCGGCGGCCGCCGTGGCGAACGCCTGCGCCAGCGCGCCCGGTTCGCGCACGATCTTCATGCCCTTGCCGCCACCGCCCGCCGCCGCCTTGAGGATGACCGGAAAGCCGATCTCCCGCGCGAAGGCCTCCGCCTCGCGCGCGTCCTTGAGCGCGGTGGGACTGCCGGGCAGCAGGGGCAGGTTCGCTTCACGCGCCGCCTGGCGGGCACGCACCTTGTTGCCCATGAGCCGGATCATCTCCGGCCGCGGCCCGATGAAGTGGATCTTGCAGTCCTGGCACACCTTGGCGAACTCGGCGTTCTCCGACAGGAAGCCGTAGCCCGGGTGGATGGCGTCCGCGCGGGTGATCTCCGCCGCGGACAGCAGCTGGGGGATGTTGAGGTAGCTCTCCTTGGACGCGGGCGGGCCGATACAGACCGACTCGTCGGCGAAGCGCACGTGGAGGGCGTTGGCGTCCGCCGTGGAGTGCACCGCCACGGTGGCGATGCCCAGCTCCCGGCAGGCACGAATGACACGCAGGGCGATCTCCCCGCGGTTGGCGATCAGCACCTTCTTGAACACGATGTCGTGCCTCCGCGGGGCGCGAGGAGCGCCCGCGTATGTCAGACCGGCTCGATGCGGAACAGCGTCTGGCCGAACTCGACCGGTTGCCCGTTCTCCACGAGGATTTCCACCACGCGACCCGCCACGTCGGCTTCAATCTCATTCATCAACTTCATGGCCTCGATGATGCAAAGCACCTGGCCCTTCTTCACCACCGAACCCACCTCCACGAAGCTGGGCTGATCCGGGGCCGGCGTCCGGTAGAACGTCCCCACGAAGGGGCTGGTGACGGCGTGGCCGGACTTCTCCGCGGCGGGGGCGGCAGCGGCGGCGGGAGCCGGCGCGGGCGCGGCGGGCGCGACGGCCACAGGCGCGGCGGACACCAGGGGAGCGGGGCTCACCGAGGGGGTGATGGGCGCCGCGTGCACGATGGTCGGCGAGGGCACGTGGCCCCGGCGGATGAGCAGACGCTCATCGCCCCGCTGCCAGTCGAGCCGCGTTACCTCCGAGGCCTCGAGGATCTCGACGATCTGCCGCAGGGACTCCACGTCCAGCGAGGTGCTGTTGCCCTCCACGCGGATACCCTCGGTCCGCGCGCCGGACGCGGACTCGGTTCGCACTGCCTTGCGCTTGCTTGCCACGGTTGCGTCCCCTCCCTGGGCCCCGATGAACCGACTAACCCGCGGTGGCCACGCGCGTGAGGTACTTGCCTCCCTCGCGCGTGTCGATCTTGAGAACGTCGCCCTCGTTGATGAAGAGCGGCACGTTGACGACGAAGCCCGTCTCCAGCGTGGCCGGCTTCAGGGCGCCGGACACGGTGTCGCCACGCACGCCCGGATCGCACTTGCTGACCTTCAAGTCCACCGAGTTCGGCAGCGTCACGGCGATGGCCTTGCCGTTCCAGAAGAGCACGTCGGCGTCGATGTTCTCCTTCAGGAAGTTCTTCGCCTCCCCGAGCACCTTCTCGCTGAGGAAGGTCTGCTCGAAGTTGCGCTTGTCCATGAAGTAGTAGTCGCCGTCCTGCACGTACAGGAACTGCATGGCCTTCTCTTCGATGTCCGGCACGCCCACCTTGTCACCGGACTTCATCGTGGGCTCCAGCACGCGCCCGGACAGCAGGCTGCGGATCTTGGTGCGCACGAAGGCCGAGCCCTTGCCGGGCTTGACGTGCTGGAAGTACTCGATCACGAACGGCTCACCGTCGATCTCGATCTTCAGGCCATTGCGGAATTCGGATGTATCGATGACACCGGCCATGGACAGCTCCTTCGGACGACTCGCGAAAAGTCCGGGGTGTCTAGCCGATGGTGACGCGGCTTGCAAAGTGAAAGGCGCGGCGCACCGCGCCGTCCGCCCGCCAGCCTACAGCTCGGCGCGGATCTTGGGCGCCGTGAGCCGCAGGATGTAGCGGCCCTTGCCGTAGTTGCCGTCCGCCCGGAGGGCGAGCACCAGGAAGTACTCGGGCGACACCAGGCGCATGAGCGTCAGCACCCTCTCGCTGTTGATGCTGACCTCCTGCACCTCGCCCGTCTTGAGCGACTCGGCGGCCTGCCGGAGTTGACCGAGCAGGTTGGCGTACTCGATCCACGCCCCGTTGAGCTCCAGCTCGAGCGCCTCCTCGTTCTGGTGGGTGTCCACGGCGATGCCGTCGAACCCCATCACGCTGCAGGCCAGCGACCCATCTACCTGATTGACCACGGACTCGAGGTGCGTGCGGAAGGACATGGCGGCTGGCTTCTAGGCGGCTGGGAGTGGAGGGTCAAGGAGTGGTGGGAGCAGGCCCACAAGCGCTCCGCACGTCCTGTCCAAAATTGCAGATACCCGCAGTGAGCGGCTTCGATTCACAATCGCTGGCGAACACCTGCACGGGGAAGGAGAACTCGTTGCTCTCCGCGTTGCTGGTGGAGCCCAGACGGCCCCGGGCCTTGATGTAGGAGATGACGCTTACCCCAGGATACGCCGGGGCCGCCGCCCTCAGCTTCTCGAGTGCCAGGGGGCCAAAGGCGGTCAAGGGCACGTAGCTGTTGTCACTGGTGGTGCCCGCCGGCACGACGGCGTTCGTGGCAACGCGCTCCTCCTCGGGGAGGCCGAGATCCGGGGACGCCTCATAGCGGTAGACGAACTCGGTCAGGGTGACGCTCTCCCCCCCCACGAGCGTCGGCGTTTCTCCGACGAGGACGGTGCGGGCGACGGGAATGGTGCTCCGCACCCTCACGGCCATCTGGTAGTTGCCTCCGCCCGCCAAGTCGAGAGAACCCTGGCTGATGAACTTGGCGGTATCCGGCGCACACGATCCCCCTGGAGAGCCCGACAGCGCCAGGACATTGGAAAACACCACGGGCGCATCTTCTTGCGCGGAGACGCAACCCGACTGCGCCACCGCCAGCGCCGCAACCATCATCAATCGCTTCATGGACATCGGCTCCATTCGACGGTTCGAGGAAATACCGGCTAGAGGCTCTGCGCGATCGTCTGCCGGTTGAGGATGCGCGGCGTGATGAAGATGAGCAGTTCCTGCCGGTTGTCGCTCTCCGCGTGCCGCTTGAACAGCAGGCCCAGCACCGGAATCTTCGACAGGAAGGGCACCGAGGCGGTCGACGTGCTGCCGCGGCGCACGTAGATGCCACCGATGACGGTGGTGTCACCATCCTTCACCAGCACCTGGGTATTGGCCTCCTTGCGCTGGATGGCGGGCTGACCGTTGGAACCGGTGTTGGCCGGGTCCGGCTGGTTGTTCTGGGCGTTGATGGTCATCAGGATGCTGCCATCCTGGGTGATGTGGGGCGTGACCTCGAGCGACAGGCGCGCCTCGACGAAGGTGGTGTTGGCGCCCGCCGAGGACACCTGGCTGAAGGGCAGCGACACGCCCTGGCTGATGCGGGCGGTGTTGTTGTCCAGGGTCGTCACCTTGGGCGAGGAGATGGTCTTCAGGGTACCCTCGAGTTCCGCCGCCGACAGGCGCAGGTTGAGGGCGAGCGCACCGCCCGCCGAACCGAAGACGAAGCTCATGGCACCACCCGTACCCACGTCCGCGGCCGCCGGCAGGTTGACGGCGAAGTTGGGGACGGGGGGAAGACCCGGTGCCGTTCCCGCCACACCACCGGTCGCCACCGCCGTGCTGGGGAAGAGCAGGCCGGTGGCATTGCCCAGGGAGCGCGAGGCGATGGCCTGGCCACCCCACTGCACACCCAGTTCCCGGCTGAACGTGGTGTTGGCTTCCACGATACGGCTCTCGATGAGCACCTGGGGCGTCTGGGTGTCCAGGTTGCGCACGAGGGCACGCGCCTTCTCGATGTTGGCACGCACGTCCTTCGTGATGAGCACGTTGGTGCGCGTGTCCACCGTCACCGTGCCCCGCTCGCTCAGCACGTCCTTGACCCGGGCGGCCATGTCGCTGGCGATGGCGTAGTTGACCGGGATGAGGTTCACCACCAGATCCTCCTGGGCGATGAGCGACTTCTTGCGCTCCTGGCGCAGCTTGCTCTCCTCCTCCAGCGTCTTGAGCGGAGCCACGCGCAGGATGTTGCCGAGGTCCTCCTTGCCCAGCGACTTGGTGCGCAGGATGATGTCGAGCGCCTGATCCCACGGCACGTTGCGCAGGCGCAGGCTCAGCTTGCCCGTCACGTCATCGGAGACCACGATGTTCTTCTTGGCGAGCTCCGCGATGATGCGCAGCAGGTTCTGGATGTCGATGTCCTTGAACTCGAAGGACACCTTCTTGCCGCGGTAGCGGGCCTGCTGCGGCGCGCCCTCGGCGGCGTAGGTGGGCGCCTCGGCGGTGAAGCCGGCGGTGCGCTGGGTGACGGTCACCTGCTCCGTCTTCACGCCATTGACGCTCAGCCGCCACGACAGACCGCCCGACACCTGGCTCATGTTCTCCTCGATGGCGCCATCGGCGGCCACCACCAGGCGCACCCGGTTGCCCTCACCCGGCACCGAGAAGGCGCTGATCATCTTCACCGGCGTGTCCAGCTCGCTGGTGTCCAGGCTGCGCTCCAGCCGCCGCGGCAGCCGGGCATTCTCCAGCGTCAGCACCGCACTGCGCGGATCCGGCCGTTCCACCTTCCACGCCACCGTGCCCGACAGCTTCAGGTTCACCCGGCCGCCGGACTCGTTCTCGTCGAAGGACAGCTCCTTCACGTCGACGGCGGGCAGGCGCGCGTCCACGGGGGTGGCGCGCAGGGGCTCGCTCTCGGCCACCACCTTCTCCGGCATGCTGGCCGGAGCGTTGGACTGACGGGCCAGCTTTCCACCGAACACCACGGCCAGACCGCGGCCCGAGCGCTCCACGTGATACGCGGGCATGGTGTTGCGCACATCCAGCACCAGGCGAACCTTGTCGGAGTGGGCCCCCACCCGCAGGTCCTTCACCGCCCCGGAGTTCACGCGCGGAGCCCGCGCCGCCAGGCCCACGCCATACACGTCCACCGCGAGCCGGGGAGGATCCGCCAGCTCCAGCACCTCGTAGCGGGCGACCTCGCCGTCCGCGCGGATGTTCAGCGTGTCGCGGGCGAAGGAGAGCCCGGTGATGCGGCGGGCCGGATGCGCCACCTCGCGCTCGTCCGCCTCGGCCGCCACCACGTTCTCCGGCAGCACGGCGGCCTTGTCCTGGCTCACCTCCGCGGGCCGGGGAGAAGCGGCCCGGGTCTCCACGGGCCCGGCACTGGCCACGGGGGCCGGCTGGGGCTTCGCCTCGGGCGCGGGCGTCTTCACCTCGGGCGCGGGCGTCTTCACCTCGGGCGCGGCGGCCACGGGCGCGGGCGCCTGGGTGCCCTCTACGGAGATGACGACCCGGTTGCCATCCGCGCGCACGTCATACTGAGCCGCCTGCTGCAGGGCCACCAGGAGCCGGCCCACGCTGGCGCGCTCGTCGGAGAACTGGGAAGCCACCACGCCCACCACCGGACCCTGCCCGTTGTGGTGCCCCTTGATGCCCGTGGCGTCCGCCGACGACAGGTCCACCACCAGGCGCTCGGGTCCACTGAGCCGGAAAACAGTGAACGTGGGCGCCCGTGTGCCCGTGACGACCACCTGGGCGCCCGCTCCCGTCTGCACGACCTTCAGGTCCCGCAACGTATTGAGTTCGGCGGCCTGAGAGTCCAGGCCCAGGGTGGCGGCCAACAGGGCCACCACCACGCTCACCAACTTGCCCCTCGTCACAACGCTCTCCTCGAGCATGCTTCCCCTCAACAAGTTGCACTGTGCCATTGGGCGCCAGGACTGCTCGGCTCCAAGACACCGGGAGGCTACGGCTCCCAGTTCTTGCCCGTCATCAGGTTGTAGGCAGGATCCCGCTTGTCTTCCTGCTTCAGCCCCAGTTTCACTGGGTTGTAGACCACCCGCTCCGGCGTGGTGATGGTCTCGGTGACGACCACCTCATCCCGGAGGATCTGCGTGACCTTGCCGCCCGAGCGGCCCACCCGGCTGTTGCGGCGCACGATGTGGCCGCGACCCATCGGGTCCTCCACCATGGCCATCGGGTTGGCATCCCCCGTCACCACGGCCACCAGCTTGAGCTGGTCGATGTCCCACTGACAGAGCGCCTCGGTGCAGGCCGTCAACAGCTGCGCGCCCACGGGTGTATCCGCGGCCTTGATGTCCTCGACGGGGCTGCGGAACGGATCGCGCTTGCCCACCGGGTTGTAGTTGTAGACATACAACGGAGCGGCCACCGCGGGCTCCGCGGGTTTCTCCGGGGCTGGCTCTTCCTGCGCCGCCGGCCTGGCCGCCACTGGCGGGGGCGGCGGCTCTTCCTCGCCGCAACCCACCAGGGAGAGGGCCAGTGCCCCCGAAATGAACATGGAGTGGAACGTCTTCATCCTCTGGACCCCTTGTCGCCCCAATTCCAGGACCGATCAAGTTTCTGCGACGACATTGGTTTTCGGTGGGCCTCGCCTATTTGACGAAGCGGAAGGTCGTGGCCATGAACGAACTGCTGAGCACCACCTTTTCGTTCTTCACGCGGGCGCCCTCGAGCTTGATGTTGTTGACGTTCACGATGCGCCGCATGTTCGACACCTCCTGCAGGAACATGGCGATCTCGTGGTAGTTGCCACTCACCACCATGCGCACGGGGATGCGCGAGAAGAACTCGTCGCCCACCACCGACTCGGGACCCGGCTCCACGCGGGAGATCTCCAGCCCCGACTTCTTGCCGATGTCGTTGAGCTGCGCGAGCAGCTCCTCGACATCCTTGTTCTGGGGCAGCTCGGTGAGCGCCTCGGCGAGCTTCTGCTCCAGCACGTCCATCTCGCGCCGACGCTCGTTGAGGTTCTGGGCGATCTCACTCTTCTCCGCCAGATCCAGATCCAGCTTGCGCTGCTGCGCGCGCAACCCGACCGACTCGGTCTCCAGCGGCTCGATGACCAGGAAGTAGTTGGCGGCGGTCATGAGGACCACCAGTGCGGCCAGGCCACCGAACTTCACCGCGGGCTGCGCCTTCACGATTCTGTCGAGATACTTGTCCATCGCGATGCGTCCCTTCAGATGGCGTAGTTGGAGGAGAGGGAGATGTCGAATTCCACCGTGGGCACCTCACCCGGCTTGGCGGCCTGAGCCTGCTGCTGGGTGCTCCTGAGGTCCACGTTGGTGAAGAAGGGCTTGATGTCCCCCACCGGGAACTCCTCGATGGCGATCTCGGCCGACAGCAGCTCGACACGCGAGGTCTTCGCATCGCGGCGCTGCTCCACCAGGCGGCCAATGCCCTTGGGCGTCCACACCATGCCGTTGAGGTTGCGCATCAGCTCGGCCACGTCGTCATGGCTGACGGCGGAGCCCAGCAGGCTCACCGCGCCCCGCTCCTCGTTGAAGCTCTTGATCCAGGCCTTCTTCGGGATGGAATTGGCCAGCGCGTCCAGCATCCGCACGGGACCGGAGCGGCCGCGGCGCAGTTCGTCCAGCACCGCGAGCTTCTTCTCCACCTCGATCTTGCGAGCGTTGATGTGCTGCACCTCGCCGATCGTCTTGTCCAGGTCGGCGATGCGCTTGCGGGTCTGCGCGAGACCTTCCTTCTGCTTGACCACGACGCCGTCGCGGTCGGAGTACCAGAAGAAGTTGCCCGCGCCCGCGCCCAGCAGGACGAGCGCGAAGAGGGCCAGGATCTGCCGGCCCGCCTCCTGCTTGACTTTCTTGCGGACGGGCAAAAGGTTGATGCGAATCATCATGTGAGTCGGTCCTTCGGAAAGTGAGGGAGATCAGGCCAGCTTGTCGCCAGGACGCCGGAGAGCCAGACCCACGGCCACCGCGGCCATCGGCGCCACCTCCATGATGAAGGCGGGGTCGAACTTGCGGTTGTCCACGTCGATCTTCCGGAAGGGATTGAGGATCTCCACGGGCACGCCCACGCGCGTCTCGATCGTCTTGAACAGGGCCGGAATCTTGGCGGTCCCGCCCGACAGGTAGACCTTGGTGAAGTTGGCGTCCACGGCGGTGCCCGCGTAGAAGTCCAGCGAGCGCTGGATCTCACCGGCCACCTGCTCCGCCACGCTCAAGAGCACGCGCTCGACTTCCTGGGGGACGACCGCGTCCGCGTCGCTGCGGGTGCCGCCGATCTTCAGCGTCTCCGCCTCCTCGTAGGAGACGTTGAGCTGCTTCTGGATCTCCTCGGTGAACTGGTTGCCCCCGATGGTCACGTCGCGGGTGAACACCGTGATGCCGTTGGAGATGATGTTGATGTTCACCACCGAGGCGCCCGCGTTGATGAGCACCACGGTCTCCTTGTCGGGGATGTCGTAGTTGGCGGCGAACATGTTCTGGACGGCGAAGGCGTCCACGTCCACCACCACCGGCAGGAGCCCGGACTCGGACACCACCGTGGTGTAGTCGTTGATCATGTCCTTCTTGGCCGCCACGAGCAGCACGTCCATCTGACCGGTGGCGTCATTGCCCCCCGCGTCGAGGATCTGCGTGTCGATGTTCACGTCCTTGACGTCGAAGGGGATGTACTGCTCGGCCTCCCACTGGATGCTCTCCTCGAGCTCTTCCTGGCTCATGCGGGGCATCTGGATCTTCTTGATGATGACCGAGTGGCCCGACACGCCGATGGCGACGTCCTTGCTCTTGATCTTCAGCTCGGTGAGCAGCTCCTGCAGCGCCTGGACGATGGCGGTGGAGTTCATCAGGGCCCCATCCACGATGGCCTCGGGAGGCAGCGGCTTCATTCCGAAGCTCTGCAGCGCGTAGCTCACCTGGCCACGCTTGCGCTGCTCCTTGAGGAGAATCATCTTCACCGAGGTCGATCCGATATCCAGACCGAGAGCCAGCTTACCCTTCGCCATACAGTCGTCGCTCCGTGGAGGGGCCGCCAGGGTAGCATCGGCTGGCAAGCCCTCCTAAAAAGTGCTTCGTGACAGCCCGCCCAGCAGGCGGCCACCCTGTCCCCGGAAGTCCCACGGCGGTGCGCCCACGCCGCTCTGCGAGGGCCGATTTTCCGGCCTGGGACGCGTTTCGTCAAATCCCACCGGTCGCCGCCTCCTCCCTCTTGGGGCGGGCTGTCGACCACATGGGCGCCCGGAGTGCGCGGCGATACCGCGCTCCCGGCTTTTATACAGCGGGGCGCGACGGCCCCCGCCCCTCAGCGCACGCCGGTCACCAACACGTTCATGGGAACCGGAAGGATCGCGCTGAGCCAGGGACCCAGCAGCATCACCTCGAGTGCCGCGATCGACAGCCAGGGGCCAAAGGGAAGGTTGGTGGGGCCCGGCACCCAGTCGTCCTCCTCCTCGTCTTCCCCCCTTTCTCCCTCTTCACCCTTCTCTCCCTCTTCACGCGTTTCTCCCTCGGCCGCCCCATCCGCCCCCCGGACCGGTTCCGCCGTCGCGCCCTCGGGGCGGGCTTCTCCCTCGGGCGGTGGCGCGGGCGCCACGTCGGATGCTTCCGGGGAGGGCGAGTCGGTGCCAGGGGAAGGCTGCTCGGAGGGAGTGGGCGGCGACTCGGGCGAGGGAGCGGGTCCCGCCCGGCCGTGGAGGAGCAACATCACCGAGCCCACCACGGCCCCTTGGAGCGACGAGAGGAAGATGATGCCGAGCAGCGGCTTCCAGGTGAGGAAGGCGCCGATGAGCGCGAGCAGATCCTTGTCCCCCGCCCCCAGCGCCTCCTTCTTGAAGATCTTCTCGCCCAGCCACTCCATCGCCCAGAAGGCGAAGAAGCCCACCAACGCGCCGAGGATGGAGTCGCGCAGCCGCACCAGCCCCAGGGGAGCCGACAGCACCACGCCCGCGGCGATGCCCGGCCAGGTCAGCTCGTGCGGGAGGATCCAATGCTCCAGATCGATGAAGGACAGCGGCACCAGCACCAACACCAACACCAACGCGGAGACGAGCTCCGGGGTCCAGCCGAAGCGGCGCTGGCAGGCGAAGAAGAGCGCCCCGGTGAGCAGCTCGATCAAAGGATAGCGCCAGGAGATGGGCTGGCCGCACGAGCGGCAGCGCCCACGCAGCACGAGCCAGGAGAGCACCGGCACGTTGTCGAACCACGCCAGGGTGTGGCCGCACTTGGGACAGCGCGAGCGGGGCCGCACGATGCTCTCACCCGTGGGAACGCGGGCGATCACGACATTCAAGAAACTACCGAAGACCAGGCCCAGGACGACCACCCACGCCACGGCCATGCCTTCCACCCACTGAGCAGTCACTGTGTTCGCGTCCCTTCTTGTCGCGCCAACACCCCGAGCCACGCAGCATAGGATCCGGGCGACGCGCGGGGGCAGACGATTCCTGTCACTCGAGTGACAAAAATGGGCACCCGTTTTCCGGCTTCCGGCTCCCGTTGTCCGCTCATGCGCCTGGGGAGCGGCCTCGGCCCGCGTGTTTTGAGGCTGGCACTGATCATGCTATCCATTCGCTACGGCTTCGGCCGTCATCCCCCCTGCCGTTCCGAGAAAGAAACCCCATGAACCGTCTCTTCGTTCGCAAGAACCGCGGCTTCACGCTCATCGAGCTCATGATCGTGGTGGCCATCATCGGCATCCTCGCCGCCATCGCCATCCCGAACTTCATCAAGTTCCAGGCCCGCTCCAAGCAGGGTGAGGCCAAGGCCAACCTGAAGGCCTGGTTCACCTCGCAGCGCGCCTACCTGCAGGAGAAGGACAAGTACTCGGAGAACGTGCAGACGGTGGGCTTCTCGCCCGAGCGTGGCAACCGCTACGCCTACTACTTCGGCACCGCCGGCAAGACCTGCATCGTGCGTGATGCGAAGGGCGTGACCGACACCGCGAACGCCAACTGCATCACCGTGGACAGCGCGAAGTTCCAGGGCTCGGCCACGCCCAAGGAAGCTCCCCCGACGAGCCCGTCGTACACGGGCGCGGGCGCGAACCCGGGCATGCCCGGCCTCGGTGGCTGCACCACGGGCATCGGCTGCAACATCTCCGGTCTGGCCGCCGGTAACGTCGACAACGACTCCACGGGTATCGACACCTGGTGGATCTCGACCAAGGACACCTCCGCCATCGGCTCGGCCTGCGGCAACAACGACGAGACGGTGGCCGTCGCCGGTGCGCCCTACCTCTCCTACAACGACGTCGACTGCGACACCTGATGCGCGTCCGAGCACGGGACTGACCCGGCTCGGCCAGTGCTGACAGTGCCAAGGACATCTGGACATGCTCCAGGTGTCCTTTCTATTTTGACGTCCCTCGCCATGAAGTCGCGCCCCTTCCTTCTCCCTGTCGTGACGAGCCTGTGCGCGCTGCTCGCGCTCTTGCTGCTGGTGGACCCGCCGCGCAAGCCCCCGCGGGGTGCGCATCAAGAGGTGCTCCTGCCGCGGGAGGACGTACTGCGCGCGGTGGGGCGTGGCTACATCCAGCTGATCGCCGACTACCTCTGGATCCAACTCGTCCAGACCGCGGGCCGAGCCCGCACGGCCGAGGAGTACCGCGACCTCTACCCCTACGCGGACCTCATCACCGATCTGGATCCCCATTTCGACATGGTCTACAGGTTCGCCGCGGGGGCACTGCCCACCAACCTCGGACGCGAGACCTGGGTCAACACGGAGGAGTCCAGCCGGCTGCTGCGCAAGGGCCTGGAACTCTTCCCCGATGATCTCAAGATGAACATGTTGCTCGCCTACAACCTGAGCACCTTCGACAAGAACTATCGGGAAGCAGCCCAGGTGGCCGAGCGAGCCTCACGACTGCCGGGCGCGCCCGCCTACCTGTCCCAGCTGGCCACGCGGCTGTACGCCCAGGCGGGCTCGGTGGATGCCGGTCTCGCGCTGGCCCAGTCCCTGGTGGACTCGGCCGAGGACGAAGCCACGCGGCAGCTGTTCGAACAACGCATCCGGGACCTGGAGCTGGAAGCGGAGCTGCAGCGCGTGGACGCCGCCATCGCACGCTTCCGCGAGACGTTCGGCGCGACTCCTCCGGACGTCGACACCCTGTCCTGGCTGGGCTTCCTGCCCGAGCCCCCCCATGACCCCCAGGGAGGTGGCTTCTTCATCGGTTCCGATGGGCGCGCCTATTCGACGACCCAACAGCGACGCTTGGAGATCTTCACCCCCTTCAACCCCGGCCGCGGTTGAGCAGCGCCCGCGGAGCCCAGATGTCCATGGATGCGCCCATCCCCATCGAAATCCGAGAGCTGTCCAAGACGTACCGGCTCGGCTTCTTCATGAACCGGCAGGTCCGTGCCCTGCAGTCGCTCGACCTGAAGATCATGCCCGGTCAGGTGTATGGCCTGCTCGGTCCCAACGGAGCCGGCAAGTCCACCACCATCAAGATCCTGCTGAACCTGGTGCAGGCCAGCAGTGGAGAAGCACGGCTCTTCGGCCTGCCCCCCCAGGACCGGGAAGCCCGCCGCCGCGTGGGCTACGTGCCCGAGAACCCCGCGCCCTACGAGTACCTCACCGGACGCGAGTTCGTCACGCTGGCGGGCCGGCTGACGGGCATGAGCGGCAAGGAGTTGGATGCCCGGGTCGAGCAGGTGCTGGGCATGGTGCAGATGACCCGCGCCGCCTCCCTGCAGATCCGCCGCTACAGCAAGGGCATGGTGCAGCGCGTGGCGCTGGCCCAGGCGCTGGTGTCCAAGCCCTCGCTGCTCATCCTGGATGAGCCCACCTCGGGATTGGATCCCGTGGGCCGCCGGCAGATCCGCGACCTCATCCTCGAGGAGCGCCACCGGGGCACGACGGTGCTCTTCTGCACGCACATCATCCCGGACGTGGAGACGCTCTGCGACCGCGTGGCCGTGCTGGTCGGAGGTCGGCGCGTGCGCGAGGGCAGCGTGTCCGAGCTGGTGAGCTCACAGGCCACGCACATGGAGCTCACGGTGGAGGGAGTGCCGCTCGAGCGCATCCAGACGCTGGGCTTCGAGCTGGAGCGGGCGCAGACCCTGGAGCAGCGGGTGATCCTCCGCGTGCGCGACGTGGACAGCCAGCCCCTGCTCAAGCGGTTGCTCGAACTCAATGGGCGGGTCACCCAGCTACAACCCACCCGGTTCTCGTTGGAGGACCTGTTCCTGCGCGCCCTCGAGGAGGCACGCCAGGGCCCCGTGGGAGGAGAGATTTCATGATGGGTCCGTTCATCGCCCTCACGCTCAATGGCTTCCGGGAAGCCCGGCGCAACCGCGTCACGCTCATCGTGGCCCTCTTCGCGCTGAGCCTGCTGCTGTCCTCCTCGCTCGTGGTGGAGGTCACCGTCGGGGTGTTCGACCGGGTCCTCACCGACATGGGCCTGGGCTCGATGAGCCTGATGCTGGTGTTGCTCACCATCTTCCTGTCCAGTGGGCTCATCTCGCGGGAAATCGAGCGGCGCACCATCTTCCTCATGGTGTCCAAGCCCCTGTCGCGAGGCGCCTTCCTGGTGGGCCGGCTGTTCGGCAACATGCTCACCGTGACGGTGCTGCTGCTGGCCATGGCCGCGCTCTTCTTCCTGCTGATGGTCTTCTACGGCGTCCCCATCACCCCCGCGCACGTGGCGGCGGTGGGCATGCTGTGGTTCGAGCTCTGGGTGCTCAGCGGCGTGGGCTTCCTGATGTCCAGCTTCTCCCAACACCAGACGGTGTCCGCCTTCGTCACCGTGAGCCTCTACGCCGCGGGAAACCTGTCCTCGGACATCTACTCCCTGGCGCGCAAGTCCAAGAGCGACGCCCTCCAGGCGCTGGGCGAGGCCGTGTACTACGTGCTGCCCAACCTCGCCCGCTTCAACTACCGGCCCCAGGCGTCGTACGCCGCCGCCATCTCCTCCTCCCAGTTGCTGTCCGACATGGCCTATGGCGCGGCCTATACCGCCGTGCTGGTGTCGCTGGCCGTGCTGCTCTTCAACCGGCGCGACTTCCGCTGACACGCCCCGCTGCCCCCCCAGGGGGCGTGCCCGCCACGGACGAGCTCAGGCCTCGTCCTCCCGATCCGACAGCCCGTGCTTGGCCAGGCGGTAGCGGAAGGAGCGGAACGTCAAGCCGAGCAGGTCCGCCGCCCGCGTCTTCACCCCACCCGCCTGCGCCAGGGCAGCCACCAGGTAGTGCCGCTCGGCCTCATCGAGGTGACGCTCCAGGGAGAAACCCGCCCCGAGCGCCACCTCGGGCGTGGCGGCGGCCGCGGCCTGCACGGGCTCACCCCGGAGCGAGGGCGGCAGCGAGGCCAATGTCAGCACGTCCCCATCCGCCAGCGTCGCCGCGCGCTCGACGACGTTCTCCAGCTGGCGCACGTTGCCGGGGAAGGCATAGGCGGACAACACCGACAGGGCCTCGGGAGAGAAGCGCAGGCCCGGCCGCTCCAGCTCCCGGCGCTGCCGGGAGAGGAAGTGCTCCGCCAGCGGCGCGATGTCCTCGGGCCGCTCGCGCAGTGGCGGCAGCTCCAGGGTGATGACGTTGAGCCGGTAGAAGAGATCCTCCCGGAAACGGCCCGCCTTCACCTCGGCGTCCAGCCGCCGGTTGGTGGCCGCCAGGATGCGCGCATGGAAGGGAATCTCCGCCGAGCTGCCCACCGGCTTGACCTTGCGCTCCTGCAGCACGCGCAGGAGCTTCACCTGGGTGGCCGGCGGCACCTCGCCAATCTCATCGAGGAACACCGTCCCCTCGCCCGCGTGCACGAGCAGCCCGGGGCGATCCTGCGTGGCCCCGGTGAAGGCTCCCTTCACGTGGCCGAACAGCTCGCTCTCCAGCACCCCCTCGTTGAGCGCCGCGCAGTTGATGGGCAGGAAGGGCTGTCCCGCCCGGGGGCTCTTGAGGTGCAGGGCCTTGGCGATGAGCTCCTTGCCCGTCCCGCTCTCTCCATGGATGAGCACGGTGGAGCGCGTGGGCGCCACCTTGTCCACCATGCTCCACACCGCGCGCATCCGCTCGCCGCGGCCCACCGCCATCACTCCCACGCCGGGCACCAGGTGCTCGCGCAACGAGACGTTCTCCTGGCGCAGCGTGCGCTTCTCCAGCGCCTTCTGCACCAAGAGCAACAGCTCCTCGTTGTCGAAGGGCTTGCCGATGTAGTCGTACGCGCCCTCGCGCATGGCCTCCACCGCCGAGGCCGCGGTGCCAAAGGCGGTGATGACGATGACCTCGGGGGCGTCGCTCTGCGCCCGGGCGGCCCGCAGCACGTCCATGCCGCTCTGCGTGGCCCCCAGCTTCATGTCGGTGATGACCAGGTCCACCAGGGTGGACTCCAACACCTCGCGCGCCGCCCGCACGCCCTCCACGCACGTCACCCGGTAGCCCGAGCGCAACAGCAGGACCTCCAGGACCACGCGCATCGACCGCTCATCGTCCACCACCAGGATGTGCACGGCGCCGAACCCTCCTTCCCCGTCAGTCCCGAATGGGCAATTGGATGAGGAACCCAGTGCCCTCCTGGGGAGAGGAGGACACGCGGATGTTGCCACCATGTGCGCGCACGATGGAATGCGCCGTGGACAACCCCAGGCCGGTTCCTCCCTCCCGGGTGCTGAAAAAGGGCTCGAAAATGCGCGAGAGGTGTGCCGGGGGAATGCGGCCCCCCGAGTCCCAGATGAGCAGCTCCGCCCAGGAGTCCTCGGGCCGCAACGTCACGCGCACCACTCCCCCCTCCTCCGTCGCCTGGAAGGCATTGCGCAACAGGTTGATGAGCACCTGCCGGAGCTGATCCGCGTCCACCAGGATGCGCAGGGCAAGCAGCGCCGTCTCCACGCGCACCTGACGGGCGAGCGGATCCGCGCGCAACATGTCCACCGTCTCCGCCACCAACGCCCCCAGGTCCACCTCCTGCTTGAGCGGAGGCGGAGGGCGGGCGAAGCGCAGGAAGTCCTCCACCAGCTTGGAGAGCCGATCCGATTCGCGCAGGAGCACGTCCACGAGCCTCGCCGACACCGGATCCCCGGAGGGCTCCCGCACGAGCAACTGGGCCGAGCCGCGCATGGCGGCCAGGGGATTGCGGATTTCGTGCGCGAGCTGAGCGGCCAGGGTGCCCAGCGCGGCCAGCCTGTCGGCGCGCCGCAGATCCTCCTCCGTGCGGCGCAGCTCGGTCAGATCCTGGAAGACGATGAGCATGCCCTCGTTGCCGGTGTCGCCCAGGCCCGTCACCGTCAACCCGAGCGTGCGCACGCCCTCCCGCGTCTGCACGGACAGCTCCCGGCGGCGCACGTGGGCCTCCGCTCCGAGCGCACCCGGCAGGAGCGACTCCACGGGCATGCCCGCCACCACCGCCGCCTCGTCCAGTCCAAGGATGGCGCTGGCGGCGCGGTTGACGAAGGTGACGAGGCCCTGCGCATCACACGTGATGAGGCCCGAGGGCATGCAGGTGAGGATCTGCTGCTGCAGGGTGCCCAGCTTCTTGAGGTCCGCCTCGCGCGCGGACAGCCGCCCGCCCGTGGCCGAGAGCTGGCGAGACAGATAGCCCGCGAGCACCGCGATGAGCACGAGCGCGAGCAGGTTGCTGCCGATGAGGAAGGCGACCCGCTGGAGGCTCAAATCCCCCACGCCCGTGGGAGGCGCCAGCCAGCGCGAGCGCACCGCCACCAGCAGCAGCGAATAGGTGAGCGCGCTGGCGAGCGCGGCCAGCAGCGCGCCGCGACCATCCAGCAGGATGCTCGCGCCGATGACGGCCAGCAGGTACAGGAAGGTGAAGGGGCTGTCTCCCACGCCGGTGAGGAAGACGAGCACCGAGGCGATGAGCAGGTCGCCCACCACCTGCACCACCGCCGCCAGACGGTCCGCCCAGCCCCCCCGGAGCATGAGGCCGTAGACGAGCGTGAAGAGGTAGACGAGCCCGATGACCGCGAAGGACAGCATGTCGCCGTGGCTGGGCTCCTGCACGGGTTGCAGGAACACGCGGGCCGCGAAGGCCACGAGCGACAGACTGACGGCCACCGTGCGGAACACGGTGAGCCACGTCAGCCGGTTGCGCAGCGTGTGCGGCTGCGGCGAACCGGCCAACGACGAACGGCCGCTGCTACTTGACGGCACCGGCGATGGAGAAGATGGGCAGGTACATGGCGATGAGGAAGCCACCGACCACGCCACCCAGGAACACCATCATCAACGGTTCGATCATCGCCGTGAGGCCCGCGACCGCCGTGTCCACCTCGTCGTCGTAGAAGTCGGCGATCTTGTTGAGCATGGTGTCCATGGCGCCCGTGGCCTCACCCACGCCGATCATCTGCACCACCATGGGCGGGAACACCTTCGTCTCCAGCAGCGGTCCCGCGATGTTCTTGCCCTCGGCGATCTTCCCGCGCACGTAGAAGATGGCCTCTTCCACGGAGCGGTTGCCGGCCGTCTTGGCGGTGACGTCCAGCGCATCCAGGATGGGCACACCCGAGGAGATCATCGTGCCCAGCGTGCGGGTGAAGCGCGCCACCGCCACCTTGCGGATGACGGGCCCGACGATGGGGGCCAACAGGAACGCCTTGTCCAGCAGACGCCGCCCCTGGGGGTTGCGGTAGACGTAGCCGAAGAGGACCGAGAAGGCGGCCAGGCCGGCGAACACCCAGAGCAGGTAGTTCTGGCACCATTCGGACAGGTCCACCACGAACTGGGTGGGCGCGGGCAGCGCCTGACCGAAGTCCGCGAACATCTTCGCGAACACCGGCGTCACCTTGAGCATCAGCACCGCCGTCACCGCGATGGCCACCAACACGACGATGACCGGGTAGGTCATCGCGCTCTTGACCTTGCGCTTGAGCTTCTCGTTCTTCTCCCGGTAGTTGGCGAGCCGGTTGAGGATGTTGTCGAGGATACCGCCCACCTCGCCCGCGGCGCACAGCTGCACGAAGAGCTCGTCGAAGACCTTGGGGTGGTCCGCCAGGGCGTCGGCGAAGGTGGACCCCTGCTCCACCTTGTTCTTGATGGCGAACACGACCTTGCGGAAGGCCGGGTTGTCCATCTGCGTGCCGAGGATGTCGAGGCACTGCACGAGCGGCAGGCCGGCGTCGATCATCGTGGCGAACTGACGGGTGAAGATGAGGATGTCCTTGCCCGTGACCGCCGAACCGATGGTGATGTTCAGGTCGGAGTCGAGCAGGCCCTTGCGGCGCACCTTGACCGGATTGAGGCCGAGCGACTTCAGACGGGCATTGACGGCCTCGATGTCCGAGGCCTCCATCTCGCCCTTCTTGGTCTCGCCAGACTTGGTCTTGGCTTCCCAGAGGAACTGGGCCGTGTTCTTCGATTTTTGGGGAGTGGACTTGGTCGCCGTTGCAGCCATCAGGCCTCCGAGAGGGACAGCATCCTATCCCACCGGTTGGAATTCACGAATTAGCGCCCCGCGGGACCGGCGGGCCGCTGACCAGGCATGCCGGCGGCGGTGCTGCCCGAGAGGATGTTGCGCAGCTCGTCCGGATCCGAGGAACGGCCGAACGCCTCGTCCTGGCTGATGAGGCGCCGCGCCAGCAGCGCCGCCAGGGCCTGGTTGAAGGTCTGCATGCCGTACTTCGCCTGGCCCACCTGCATCGAGGAGTAGACCTGATGGATCTTGTCCTCGCGGATGAGGTTGCGGATGGCGGGGTTGGGAATCATGACCTCCAGCGCCAGCACGCGGCCCGGAGAGCCCGCCTTGGCGATGAGCGACTGGCTCATCACGCCTTCCAGCACGAACGACAGCTGGGCGCGCACCTGGGGCTGCTGGTAGGGAGGGAACACGTCCAGCACCCGGTTGATGGTCTGCACCGCGCTGTTGGTGTGCAGCGTGGCGTAGCAGGTGTGGCCCGTCTCGGCGATGACGAGCGCCGCCTCGATCGTCTCCAGGTCGCGCAGCTCGCCCACCAGCACCACGTCCGGATCCTGGCGCAGGATGTACTTGAGCGCCGTCTTGAAGCTGCGCGTGTCGGCGCCCACCTCGCGCTGGTTGACGAGGCAGTTCTTGTGCGGGTGCAGGTACTCGATCGGATCCTCGATCGTCATGATGTGCTCATGACGGTCGGTGTTGATCTTGTCGACCATCGACGCGAGCGTCGTGGACTTGCCCGAGCCGGTGGGACCCGTCACCAGGATGAGGCCGCGCGGGCGCTTGACGAGCTCGGCCACCACCGGGGGCAGACCCAGCTCCTGGAAGGTGAGGATCTTGAAGGGAATGGTGCGGAACGCCCCCGCCACCGCGCCACGCTGCATGTAGATGTTGGCGCGAAAGCGCGACAACCCCTTCACGCCGAAGGAGAGGTCCAGCTCGTTCTCCTCCTCGAACTTGTGCTTCTGGGCGTCGGTGAGGATGGAGTAGCAGAGCTGCTTGGTCTCCACCGGCGATAGCTGGGCCGTCTTGAGCGGCACCAGCTCGCCGTCCACGCGCAGTTGGGGCGGGGAGCCGGTGGTGATGTGGAGGTCGGAAGCGCCCTTCTCGACCATCGCCTTGAGCAGCTGATGCAGATTCACGAAGACCGTCCTTCGGAGGTTTTGGGTAGGGGATGAGGCGAGGTCAGAAGTTGTCCGGGGCCGTGTTGGCCACCACCTCTTCCAGCGTGGTGACGCCGTCCATCATCTTGGCCAGGGCCGACATGCGCAACGAGCTCATGCCCAGGCGGATGGCCTCCGCCTTGAGCTCGGCGGCCGAGGCGCCGTTGATGACCAGCTCCTTGAGGCCATCCCAGAAGGGCATGACCTCGTAGATGGCCACGCGGCCGCGGTAGCCACGGTCGTTGCAATCGCGGCAGCCGACCTTCTCGTACAGCGTGAAGTTGCCGAGCTTCTCCGCGGGCACGCCCGCGTTGAGCAGCGCCTGCTCGTCCACGTTCTCCGCGGGCTTCTTGCACGCGGGGCACAGGCGGCGCGCCAGACGCTGGGCGAGGATGAGGTTGAGCGAGGCCGTCACGAGGAAGGGCTCGATGCCCATGTTGAGCAGACGGCTCACCGTGCCCGGGGCGTCGTTGGTGTGCAGCGTGGAGAGCACCAGGTGGCCCGTGAGCGCCGCCTTCACCGCGATTTCACCCGTCTCGAAGTCGCGGATCTCACCGATCATGATGATGTCGGGATCCTGGCGGAGGAAGGAGCGCAGGGCCGCGGCGAAGTTCAGGCCGATGTCCTCGTGCATCTGCACCTGGTTGATGCCGCCGAAGTTGAACTCGACCGGGTCCTCGGCGGTGGCGATGTTGGTGTCCACCTGGTTGAGCGAGGCGAGCGCCGAGTAGAGCGTCGTCGTCTTGCCCGAGCCCGTGGGACCCGTGACGAGCACCATGCCGTAGGGCCGGTCGATGGCCTCCTTGAACCAGGCGAGCGGCTGCGGATCGAAGCCGAGCTTCGTCATGTCCAGCTGCAGGTTGCTCTTGTCGAGCAGACGGAGCACGACCTTCTCGCCGAAGAGCGTGGGGCACACGCTCACGCGGAAGTCCATCTCCTTGCCACCGCCGAGCTTGATCTTGATGCGGCCGTCCTGGGGCAGGCGGCGCTCGGAGATGTCCAGGTTCGCCATGATCTTCAGACGGCTGGTGATGGCGTTGCGCAGCTTCATCGGCGGGCGCATCACGTCATAGAGCGAGCCGTCGATGCGGAAGCGCACCCGGAAGTCCTTCTCGTAGGGCTCCACGTGGATGTCGGACGCGCGCTTCTTGATGGAGTCCTGGAGGATGAGGTTCACCAGCTTCACCACGGGCGCGTCGTCGGCCGCGCGGGCCATCTCCTCGACGTTGCCCTCCTCCTCCTCCTTGGCCACCTCGATGTCCTCGGCGAGCTCGTCGACGAGGGCGTTCATGTCCGGACCCTTCTCGGCGTAGTAGCGCTCGATGGCGTCGCGGATGGAGATCTCCGAGGCGACCACCGGCTCCACGTTGTAGCCGGTGAGGAACTTCAGGTCGTCCACGGCGTAGATGTTGGACGGATCGCACATGGCCACGATGAGCGAGGGGCCCGCGCGATTGACGGGGATCACCAGGTGCTTCTCGGCCACTTCCTTCGGCACGAGCTTGATGATCTCCGCGTCGATGTCGAAGTCCTTCAGGTTGATGGCCGGCACGCCGTACTGCTTGGAGAGGAAGTCGGTGAGCTTGGACTCCTCGATGGCTCCCGTCTTGATGAGCGCGGTGCCAATGCGCGTGCCGTTCTTCTGCTGCTCCTCCTGGGCCTTGCGCAGTTGCTGGACCGAGATCAGGTTCTCACGGACCAGCAGTTCACCAAGTCGACCGGACATTCAAAAAGCCTCGAGCGTGGGGATGACAATCGTGGCCACCGCCGTGGGAACGGCGGAAACCAAAAAGATGCGCGGGGTTACGGGCGCATGAGCCCCAAGATTAAAGAGAGGGAGACGCGAGCCTGTCAAGGCGCCGTCCCTGGCTCCCTCTCCGACCAAGCCATTGAAACCGCTTGGGAAACCTTCAGTCGGATGCCCGGGCGATCACCACCCGGGCGGCCTCGACGTCCCGCTTGATTTGTCCCACGAGTTCGGCCACGGAACCGAACCGGTGCTCCGGGCGCAGCCGCTCGAGGAACTCCACCCGCAGCTCGCGGCCATAGAGGTCCGCGCTGTAGTCGAGCAGATGCGCCTCGATCGTGACCTCGTTGATACCGAAGGTGGGCTTGACGCCGATGTTGGCCACGCCCGGCAGCCAGGGCGCCTGGAGGGCCTCGCGGAAGCGCACGCGGATGGCGTACACACCGGCGGCCGGCCGCAGCTCGTTCTGGGTGTCCACGTTGGCGGTGGGAAAGCCGATGCCCCGGCCGCGCCCCTGGCCCCGCACGACCGTGCCCTCCAAATCGAAGGGACGGCCGAGCAGGCGCTGCGCCGCGCCCACCCGGCCCTCGAGGATGTACTCGCGAACCTTGGAGGAGGAGGCCACGAGCCCATCCACCGTGACGGGCTCCACGCAGTGCACCTGGGCGCCCCGGGCCGCCGCGGCCTCACGCAGGGTGTCCACGCTGCCCCCGCGCGCCGCCCCGTAGGTGAAGTCATGGCCCACCACGAGGTGGCGCGCGCCCAGCACGTCCAGCAGCGAGGCCTCGAAGTCGCGCGGCGACAGGCGGGCGTAGTCGCGCGTGAAGGGCTGCACCACCGCCGCGTCCAGCCCGAACGACTCGAAGAGCTCCAGCTTGCGCGGCAAGAGGGTGATGAGCTTGGGCGCCATCTCCGGCTGGAGCACCTTGCCCGGATGCGGCTGGAACGTCAGCGCGGCGACGAGCGTGCCGTGGCGCCGCGCCTCCGCGAAGAGCGCCTGGTGGCCCAGGTGCACGCCATCGAAGTTGCCCAGCGCGAGCGCACAACCCGAGAGCTCGCGCGCCTCCGTCACCCCGTGGAAGACCTTCATGGAGCGCCCATATAGCGCCAAACCCGTCGCTTTGCCCTGGCCAGACCGCCCCGCCCCGTGCGAAGAGGCCCACAGCCTCCCGCATCCTTCATGGCCCGTCCTCCCCTGCTCCCCGACCCCGTGGGCCTGCATCTGGCCCGCCTCGATGCTCCCCCCGACTGGGACGCCGAGTTCGGCTTCGCCGGCCCCCTGGAACTGGAAATCGGCTCCGGCGCGGGCGGCCACGCCCTCGAGTACTGCCGCCGCAACCCCGGCACGCGCTTCGTCGCCTTCGAGTGGCGCAAGAAGTACGCGCGCGACACCCAGGACCGCGGCAACAAGCTGGGCCTGAAGAACCTGCGCGTACTCGAGGCGGATGCCCGCTCCATCGTGCCGCGCCTGTTCGCCGCCGGCTCGCTCGACGCCATCCACCTGCAGTTTCCCGACCCCTGGTGGAAGCGCGCCCACTTCAAGCGCGCCGTCGTCCAGCCCGACTTCGCCCGGCTGCTGCTCGACAAGCTCAAGCCCGGCGGCCTCTTCGACATGCGCACCGACGTGCAGGACCGCGCCGTCGCCATGCTCTCCATCCTCGAGGAGGCCGGCTTCGTCAACCCGCTGGGCCAGGGCGTCTTCCACCCCTACGATCCCGAGGAAGTCCCCTCCACGCGCGAGCGGCGCTACCTGACGAGCGGCGAGCCCGTCTACCGCGCCCGCCTGCGCAAGCCCGCCTGAGTGCCCTCCCGGGGGCACGCACGGCCGTGTCGTGCCGTGTGCGCGCGGGGCGCTTCACCCCGGCTGGAGGGAGGACGGCTTGGCATCCCCCCCTCGTTCGGGGAACAATCCCTTCCTCACGGCGGTCCGAAATACTCCGAGGCACGAACGGCAGCGACATGGCGGACAGCGCGAAGAAGACGGCAGAAGCGGCACGCCGGGCCCCTCCCCCCAACCCCCTGGCCGACCGCACCATCCTGATCGTCGACGATGACCCGGCCAACATCCAGCACGTGCGCGAGGGGCTCGCCGGCCCGGGCTACCGCTTCCGCGAGGCCCATGACGGCACCGAGGCCCTGCGCTCGCTGCGCGAGGCACGGCCGGACCTCATCATCATGGACGTGGAGATGCCGCGGCTGGGCGGCGTCGAGGTGTGCCGCATCATCAAGGCCAACGGCGGCGAGGGGGGCTTCGGCTTCATTCCCGTCATCCTCGTGACGGCGCGGCAGGCGGCCGGCAAGGTGGAGGGGCTGGAGCTGGGCGCGGACGACTACCTCGTCAAACCCTTCGACATGCTGGAGCTGTCCGCGCGCGTGAAGTCCATGCTGCGGCTCAAGGTGCTGCAGGACGCCCTGGTGGAGAAGAACCGGGAGCTGGACTCCAAGAACCAGGCGCTGGACCGGGCCAACAAGGAGCTCGACCAGAAGCGCGAGGAGCTGCTGCGGCTCACGCGCGTCGACGGACTCACCGGCCTGTACAACCGGCGCTACTTCGAGGAGCGCCTGAGCGAGGAGTTCGCACGCTCCGCGCGCTACCGCTCGCCCCTGTCACTGGTGATGATGGACATCGATCACTTCAAGCGGCTCAACGACACCTACGGCCACCCCTTCGGCGACCAGGTGCTGCGCGCGGTGGCGCAGGCGGTGCGCGGCCGGCTGCGCGAGGTGGACTTCGTGGCGCGCTACGGAGGCGAGGAGTTCATCGCCCTGCTGCCCGAGACCGGCCCCAAGGAGGCCCTGGGGGCGTGCGAGCGCATCCGCGAGGCCGTGGCCTCCGTGCGCCTGGAGTACCGGCCCCCGTCGGGAGACGCACTGGAAGTGCGCTGTACGGCCTCACTGGGCGTGGCCAGCGTGCCCTCCCCGACCCTGTTGGGCGCCGAGGATCTCAAGAAGCAGGCCGACACCTGCCTCTACGCCGCCAAGGCGGGCGGCCGTAATTGCGTTCGCCAGTACAAGGACACGCCACCCGAGTGACGCTGCCCCTTGGCGAGCGCGGCTCTTTGGCCTACATGACAAGACCATGCGCCTGTTTTTCGTGATCTCCCTGCTCCTGCTGTCCGTGCTGCCCCTCGGGGGCTGCAACCGGCCCAGCTACGAGACACCGGTGCGCGCCTACCAGACGTTCCTCCGGGCCGTGCAGCGGGGAGATGAGAAAACCGCCTACTCCGCCCTCTCACAACCTACCCAGGAGGCCCTCAAGCAGAAGGCCCAGACGGTGGCCAACGCCTCCGCGGGCGCGGTGAAGGCGGACCCCGTCGCCTTCTTCTTCGCGAATGTCGCACCTCCACCGGATGTTGCTGAAGTCACGCTCGCGGGCGAGACAGGCGACACGGCGCAGGTGAACGTGGTGTTCTCCCAGGTCC
The DNA here is from genome assembly GCF_000335475.2 of Cystobacter fuscus DSM 2262. Lineage (NCBI taxonomy): Bacteria > Pseudomonadati > Myxococcota > Myxococcia > Myxococcales > Archangiaceae > Cystobacter > Cystobacter fuscus. The sequence goes on from NZ_ANAH02000006.1 coordinate 457,357, forward strand.
AGAGACAGGTCCGGATGGTCCGTGAGACGTCCGGATGGAAGATAGACCTTACGCAGTCCCTCCAGCAGCCGTGAGGACAGGGACCCCCCAGGTCTCTCACGCATCAGGTAGCCTACGAACGTGAACGATCGGAAGACACGGCGGGCCGTGCCCGCAGTCGAGGTCATCCGCCGCCCGGTGGCCAACCCCGGCACCGTCGCGCCCACCCCGACGCCCACGGCCTCGGTGACCCCCCGCCCCATCCCTCGGCCCACCGCGCCCACGCCGGCGTCCCCCACGCCCCCGGCGGGACCGTCCGTCAACGTGACGCCCCGGCCCATCCCCCGGCCCTCGCCCTCACCGAGTGCCCCCGTGGTCCCGACGCCCGCGGACCCGGAGCCGGCCACCGCCAGCGCCCCCCGGCCCAGCCCCACGCCCGTCGCGCCCCGGCCTGGCCCGACGCCCTCGTCCGTCGCGCCCCGGCCTGGCCCGACGCCCTCGTCCGTCGCGCCCCGGCC